>JBBSRE010000032.1:0-15079 GCA_038243365.1 Burkholderiales bacterium
AAGGCTCTTGGCGCTGGCTATTTTCATCCATCAGACCCGCGAGCAATTCTTGGTCGAGACTGCCCCAGTTCACTCCGATTCTGACGACCTTGTTCCAGCGCGCTGCCGCTTCAATCATCAAGCCGAACTGGAGGTCGCGCTTGGCACCTTTGCCAACGTTGCCAGGGTTAATTCGATATTTAGCCAGCGCTTGCGCGCAGGCAGGAAACTCGCTGAGCAACGTGTGTCCGTTGTAGTGAAAGTCTCCGACAAGGGGCACATCAATTCCCATGCGGTCGAGCTGATCCCGGATGTGCGGAACCGCTTCTGCCGCTGCCGGCGTATTCACGGTGATGCGCACAAGTTCAGAACCGGCCTGCGCGAGTTCCTTGACCTGTATGGCTGTCCCAATGACATCCACAGTGTCCGTGTTGGTCATCGACTGAATGCGCACCGGCGCACCACCTCCGATCAACAGAACTTGACCATTGCATTCGACGCTCGCTTGCCGAGTCTGCTTGCGAACGGGCGCAGAGCACGGGATTGCGCGGGCCTGGCTCATTTCGCCACCTCAAATCGAGCCACGTTATCGCGAGCGTTCTTCGTGACATCGCGTGTTTCACCTTGGACTCTGACGTCCGTCACATCCGCCCGCCCGATCACCACCGACAACCTACCCGGCTGATTCACCGATACCGAATCACCTGCCTTCAAAATGCGTTCAAGCACGACTTTTCGAGTCTCATCTGTGACCTGGACCCAGGTCTCGCCGCGCGCAATCAACGCCAGACGCGGAACTGTCAGCTGATTCTGACCCCCATCAATCGCTGCGCCAGAAGCCGCTTGCTCGGCAATGGGTTGAGGCAGTACAGGCGAGCCTAGGCTGACGAGAGAAGACTCAGGCAGCTCTTGCACAGGCTCCCTCTCCACAAAAGACGGCGCTGCCGGCGCCGCCATGCTCGGTGGGGAGGGCTGAAGCGAACTCCCCACGTTCGATGTCACTCGGGGATTTGCATTGCTGGCACTGACTGCGGGAACAACTGGTGCCGCACCGAGTGGCGCCGGCGTCGAAGTCACGCCCAAGATACGAGGTAGCTCCCAATCTTGCGGAATGAGGGCCACGGCCGCCGCGCCCATTAACAGGAGAAAAACCGAAGCTGCGAGCCAGCGCGACGAGCGCCCAGCCCAAGCCGGCGTGTTGGAGTTGCTCGACGGATCGCGAAACGTTGCGCGCGGTCGTTCGCTCTGCTCAGCCAAACGATGTTTGGGACCTCGCGGCATGAGGGCCAAGATCGGGGCAGCATCGATACGCAGACCACGGCACACACTGCTCGCCAAAGCGCGCATGAAAGTGGCATCCGAAAAAGCCGATGCGTCGTCGCGCTCCAGCGCATCGATTTTTCCTACGGGAACCTTCAGCGAAAACGCAATCGACTCGATGTGCACCCCTGCGGCGATGCGCGCCTCACGCAGTAGCGACCCCGCACTGGCGGTCGGAACCGAACCCGCTACGGTCAAGGAGGGATCCTCGGAGCCAACCAGTGCCTCCTCCTCACTCATCGAATGCGCCTTGCTGATACGAGCGATATTCACGAGCGTCCGGGAAACGGCGGCGAAGTTGGTCGCCCAACTGGCGCATCGCTAATTCGTCTTTCAGGGCTCGTTCGATCTTGATGCCCAACCAGAGAGATTCGGCATTCGCAAGCTCGGTATTGTTAATTCTGCGGATGTAAAACTGGGCTCGATCGTAGGCGCCGCGCTGGAACTGCAGCAGGGCAACGTTGTATCCAATCAGCGGGTTGCCCGCTTCGAGCTCATAGGCGGCAAGAAGGTTCTTCTCAGCTTCTGCTTCCCGCCCGGCACGCGCCTGACACAAGCCCTGAGCCATCAACGTCTTGCTGCGAGATTCGTATGCCGGTGTTGAAAGCGCCTGCTTGAAAAGCGCATCCGCCCCAAGATAATTCTGCATTTGGCACAGAAGCCAGCCCCGGTTATGCGCAATATCGGGATCGCCAGGTCGCAACGCCAGCCCCCTTTGGAAGCTCTCATCCGCCGGCCCAAAATCATTCAAACGCATGTAGATCAGGCCGCGTACGTTGTAGGCGTCTGCATAGGTGGGATCGGTCACGAGTGATTGCTTCACTTCGTCGAGCGCCACCTTCGTCTGGCCCAAGCCCAGATAACTGACCGCGAGCTCCAGCCGAATCCTGGCGCGGCGCCGCACTTCGGGCTCATCAGAAGGCGTGAGGTACTGCTTGTCCGCCGAAGTGCCGGCGCTGCTTCGCACGCTTGCACAACCAGATACCAGCGCCACACCTCCACACAGGAAGGCACAGATAAGCCAGTAGCCAAAACCAGCGGCGCGCCGCGAAGCAGAATCAAACAATAGAGACCTCCTCAATGAACGGATGCAGCAGCGCTAGCGAGCCGAATCGGAATAGTTCTGCGCGCGGCCAGCCGCTCTGCAGCACGCGTGCGATCCATCACTTCGCCGGCTAACTGGCCGCAAGCGGCATCAATATCGTCGCCGCGAGTCTTTCTGATCGTAGTGATGATGCCGGCGTCGGTGAGAACCTGCGCAAAAGCGGTCACGGCGGCGGGCTGGGAACGCAGAAGGCCGGAGGCGGGAAACGGATTGAACGGTATCAAATTAAATTTGCACCAATTGCGCCCCCCTCCAGCGCGCCTGACCAGCTCAACCAGCTGCAAGGCAGTAGCCTTGCTGTCGTTGACTCCTTCCAGCATGCAATATTCAATGGTCAAAAAATCTCGGGGGGCGTGTTCGAGGTAACGCAGGCAGGCAGCGAGAAGTTCTTCCAACGGATACTTCTTGTTGAGTGGCACCAAGGAATCACGCAATGCGTCGTTGGGAGCGTGCAGTGACACCGCCAATGCCACCGGGCAATCACGCGCCAGCCTGTCTATCATCGGCACGACGCCGGAAGTCGATACTGTCACCCGCCTACGCGACAGCCCATATCCGTGGTCATCAAGCATGGTCCGCAGGGAAGGTAGCAGGGCAGAATAATTCTGAAGTGGCTCGCCCATTCCCATCATCACGACGTTGGAAATGACGCGCTGCGATCCGCCAGAGGCTGCTCGCAGCTGGTGCTCGGCAAACCACAGCTGTCCCACGATCTCCGCAGTAGTCAGATTGCGGCTGAAACCCTGGTGGCCGGTGGAGCAAAATCTGCATCCGACCGCGCACCCCGCCTGGGAGGACAAGCACAGAGTGCCGCGGCTGTCCTCAGGAATAAACACCGCTTCGACCGCATTGCCTGCACCCACGTCAAACAACCATTTCACCGTTCCGTCTGCCGAGCGGTGTTCGCTTGCAACTGTGGGCGCCGCCACATGCGCGGTTCGTTTGAGCTTCTCGCGCAGCGACTTCGCAATATCGGTCATTCGGTCGAAATCTGCGACTCCCTGCTGGTGAATCCAACGGAACAACTGGGTGGCCCGAAAACGCTTTTCCCCCAAGCTCTCGCAAAAAGCGGTAAGCCCTTGAAGATCGTATTCGAGCAGGTTTTGCGTCATCAATCAGAAGCCGCTTGTCAAGCGCATAGGCGCAGCAGAAACAGCTTCATCACATCAGCGCGAATAGACGCTCATCGTCGGGAAAAAGAAGGCAATCTCGTTCTTGGCAGTGTCGGCTGCGTCGGAGCCGTGCACTGCATTGGCGTCGATGCTGTCCGCGAAGTCAGCCCGGATCGTGCCCGCATCTGCCTTTTTAGGATCGGTTGCACCCATCAAATCGCGGTTTTTCAGAATAGCGTTCTCGCCTTCCAAGGCCTGGATCATGACGGGACCCGAAATCATGAAATCGACGAGATCTTTGAAAAAAGGGCGCTCTTTGTGAACAGCGTAAAACTGCTCGGCTTCCTGGCGCGAGAGATGAGCCATGCGGGCGGCCACCACGCGCAGGCCAGCAGCTTCGAAGCGTGCATAGATCTGACCGATGACGTTCTTTGCCACAGCGTCAGGTTTGATAATCGAGAGAGTGCGTTCGAGGGCCATTCAATTTTTCCTAGTGAAATGAGTGCAGTTGCCGAGTGCGGCAAAGCCCGAGATTCTATCGCGCCGTCCGGTTCAAGCGACAATTGAGGTCAACGTTTGCGGGTGCGCGCGCCGGGTGAAGGCCTGCCTTCCTTGCGCGCCTCTTTGCGCTGCTCCTGTCGCTGCACCTTCAGACTGTCGGTACCAATATATCCGGCAGCAGTTTTCAATGCGTCAGGCTGGGGGTTCTGTCGATCCTTGCCGCGCGCGACCACGTCCGTGATTCGCTTTGCCGGCAGGACGGTCCCGCGACCAAAAGCGCGCTCACCCGACTTGGCGTTCCTAGGTGGGGCGTTGGGAGGCAGCTCGGAAGCGCTTGCGGCCTTCGCCAGCGCGCGAATATCGCTCTCGCTAAGCTCCATGAACGCGCCGCGGCGCAAGCCCTTCGGCAGCACCATGGCGCCGTAGCGGATACGAATGAGGCGGCTCACGGCGTGGCCTACGCTCTCCAACATGCGCCTGACTTCGCGGTTGCGCCCTTCCGTTATCGTCACCCGGTACCAGCAGTTGGCGCCCTCACCGCCGCCGGCTTCGATCGAGCCGAACGCGGCCGGGCCGTCATCAAGTTGGACGCCTGAGAGAAGGCGCTGCTTTTCTTCGCTGCTGAGCGCGCCAAGGACGCGAACCGCATATTCGCGCTCAAGCCCGAAACGCGGATGCGTCAGTTGGTTCGCGAGGTCGCCCGAGCTGGTAAACAAAAGCAAGCCTTCGGTGTTCAGATCGAGACGGCCGACCGACTGCCACTTGCCATGCGCGAGCCTTGGCAGCTTGCGGAACACGGTGGGCCGGTTTTGAGGATCGTCACGTGTGACGACCTCGCCAACAGGCTTGTGGTAAGCGATCACACGCGCCGCAGGCGGATCGATGCGGTAGCGAATCGGCTTTCCGTTGACCTTGATCTGATCCCCGTACTGAATGCGCTGCCCGACGTGAGCGAGCTCCCGATTGACCGATATACGTCCCTCCAGGATCAGCTGCTCCATCTCCAATCGCGACCCAAGGCCGGCTTGCGCCAGCACCTTATGGAGTTTTGGTGTCTCCGCTTGTGGCTGGAGAACTCTTTTTTCGACAGGTTCCGGCTGAGCGTCTGTCTCTTTGTCAAATTGACCGGAAATGACATCGGAAAACAACGAAATGCCGGCCTCTTCGGAGACGCCTGACTTTGCGCTTTCTTCTGCAATGTCGGGCTGGGGCCGGGCTTTGGTGTCATTCGCCGCTGCGTCTGCGCGGTTGTTCGATTTGTTGGGCACGGGGTAATCAGACTCAGAAAGGGTTAGGAGGGCCGACAGTTCTTGGCCAATTCATTCAAATCTTGGAACTGTCGGTCGCCTGAAATTCAGCGAGTTGCGGCTGCACGTCAGCGCGCAGCACAGGGAGGGCAGCGTCGGCCTCAAGGTCTTCCACTGCGCGGGGAAGATCCAGCTCAGGCAATTGGCTGAGCGATACGAGACCAAGGTCGGTCAGGAAATCGCGTGTGGTGGCAAATAATGCTGGCCGCCCGACGGTATCACGATGACCGATCACTTCCACCCAGCCTCGATCCTCAAGCTGCTTGATGATGAGGCTGTTGACGGCCACACCGCGAACGTCTTCGATGTCTCCACGCGTGACAGGTTGCCGATAGGCAATGATGGCCAGCGTCTCCAGCACTGCCCGCGAATACCTGGGTGGCTTTTCCGGATGGAGCCGGTCAAGGAAATCACGCATCTCTGGACGTGACTGAAAACGCCAGCCCGAGGCCACCTGCACCAGCTCTATGCCACGCTCGCTCCATTCCATTTGCAGGTCCGCCAACATCTGCTTGATCGTGTCGGCGCCGAGCGCGTCGGCGAACAGCAACCTGAGCTCACGCACGCTCAATGCCTGCTGCGCGCAGACCAGCGCAGTCTCCAGAACTCTTCGTGCATCTACCGTGTTCATGGTGTTCAGGAATATGCCGCAAAGCTGGGGCCGGCGAAACTGCAAAAGCCGCACGCGCTCATGCGCCTAGCATCGACTTACGGCGCAGTGCTCGCAACAATGCGTGCGGCTTGGGCTAAGCGGCGCACTCGACTTGAAGGGCGCGCCGCGTTTCCAGGCATTGTAGGACAGCGTTATGCCGCGCCAGCGTCTTCCGATGTTGCTTGGATCCCAGCGTGCTTCGCTGCGTCGCGAAGGTCAGGGGGTACGCTCACCCGAAAATCGAGCGGTTTGCCACTCATCGGGTGCGAAAACGCCAGATGATAGGCATGCAGGCCTTGCCTTGCGAAACCCGCGTGCGCGGAGCCTCCGTAGAGAGTATCGCCCACCAACGGCATTCCGAGATGCGCCATGTGCACCCGAATCTGGTGCGTGCGCCCGGTGTGGAGCGTGCACCGGACCCACGAAAAACCGTCATTCGTTTGCAGCACGCTGATGTCGGTGCGAGCTTCTTTTCCGGCATGCCGCGACAGATCGACGACAGCCATACGCAATCGGTTGCGCGGATCTCGGCCAATCGGAGCCTCGACAACCCGCGTTTCAGCGCCCCGCCACGCACCCTGCGCCAAAGCCAGATACTGCCTTTGAACTGTTCGCTCGGCGATCATGCTCACCAGCTGGTCCATGCAGGCGCGTGTTCGCGCAACCACCATCAGTCCACTTGTGTCCTTGTCCAACCGGTGCACGATGCCTGCCCTAGGAACTGCAGCTGCGCCTGCATCGCGCGCCAGAAGCGCGTTGAGCAGCGTTCCACTCCAGTTGCCCGGGGCCGGGTGCACCACCCATCCAGCGACCTTGTTGACGACAAGAAGGTGTTCATCTTCATACACCACGTCGATCGGAAGGGCTTCCGCACGAAAGGCTTGGCTCTGAAGCGTGGGCCGCATCTCCAACACGATGACGTCAGCCGCCTTGACCTTCGCTGATGACTTTAAAGCGGCTTCACCATTGATCTGCACCGCACCCGCGGAAAGCAGCTGCTGCAAATAGGACCGGGAAAACTCGGGCACTTGTTGCGCCAAAACGACGTCCAGTCGCTTGCCATGCGCATTTGCGCCGGCGAACACGGTGCGGGACTCGATCGATTCCGCGTCTGGCTCGGCTTCGTCCGAGCCGCCGACCGAATCTTGCGCAGGCCCCAATCGGGCGCTCACGAGCGCAACCGCGTTGTCACCGCGCAGGCAGGTATTTGGCCGGGTCCACGGGCTTTCCCTGGCGCCGGATCTCGAAGTGCAGCTTCACGCGGTCGGTATCGGTGTTTCCCATCTCCGCGATTTTCTGACCTCGGCGCACCGTCTGGTCTTCCTTGACGAGAAGCGTACGGTTGTGGGCATACGCCGTGAGAAACGTGTTGCTGTGCTTGAGAATGATCAGGTTGCCGTAGCCACGCAGTCCGGCACCCGCATACACCACCCGTCCGTCGGCTGCAGCGCCCACAGCGTCTCCACTTTTGCCTGCGATATCGAGACCTTTGTTGCGCACCTCGTCGAAACCCGCAATGAGCGTGCCCGATGAAGGCCAGGCGAAAGTGGTGCCGTCATCCGCAGTCGCTGTGGTTCCTGGTACCGCCACGGCCGCGCCGGCGATGGCAGGAGGCTCAGCACTCACGACTGGCTCAAGCGGCAAAGTAGCCGACGCGATGGGGGCTGAAGTCGCAGAACCCGATGCAGACACGGCCGGTGGAGCGATGGGGCGCGTAACCACCCCCGCGTTGGCCGCCGCCACCGCGGCAGTTCCGGGCGCCACCACACGAAGCACCTGACCCACTTCAATCAGGTTCGGATTGTCGATCTGGTTCCAGCGTGCGATGTCCTTCCAACTCTGACCCGTCTCCAGTCCGATGCGAATCAACGTATCGCCGGGTTTGACCATGTACGTGCCAGGACGCACGCCTGTCTCGGCAGAGGACGCAGCGGACGCCAGTGGCGCAGCGACAACTCCCGGAGCAGCGACTATGGCCGTGCCGCGGTCTTCGACGGGAGCACGTGTCATCCGGGTACCGCAGCCAGCGAGCGTCAGCCCGACGAACAACAGGGATAACCCCAGAACACGAACACGTGGAAATTGCATAGGTAATTTTCTTTCAGGAGGTGCCTGATTTTAGAGGCACGAAGTGAACCGCCTCCAGCGTGACTTCTTTCCAGCCTTGCGCCGTGCGGTCGACCACTACCAGCGACTGCGCCCCAGCACTGTCCGCCACAGGCGCCACCAGCCGCCCCCCGACGCCAAGTTGATCGCACCAGGCGGCTGGCACCGAAGATCCACCGGCCGCGGCCAGGATGCCCGCATAAGGCGCGCCACTTGGAAAGCCCAACATGCCGTCGCCAAACAAAAGATGCACATTGGCGAGCCTCAGCGGCCTCAAGTTGCCTCGCGCACGCTCATGCAACCCGCGAAGCCGTTCAATGCTGTAGACCTCGCCGGCAAGCCGCGCTAACAGCGCCGTCTGGTAGCCACACCCGGTGCCGACTTCCAGCACACGTCCCGAGCGCACACCCCCGCTGCCGTTTGCACTCGCCAGCAAAAGCTCCAGCATGCGCGCGACGATGCTCGGCTTCGAAATGGTTTGTGCCAGCCCAATTGGCAAACTGGTGTCCTCGTAAGCTCGATTGGCCAAGGCAGAATCCACGAACTGGTGGCGTTCTACCGCGCTCATGGCTGCCAGCACCTCGGGCGCACGAATGCCCGCGCGGATGAGGCGCTGCACCATGTGTTCTCGAACGCTGCGGGTGTCGGACCCGGATGCCACCGAGGCGGTCGCGCTGATGCCTGCGGTCACGCCCGTGCCAGATCGTCGGATACCGGATGGCACATACGGCAGAGGCGTTTTTTCTGCTTGCTGAAGCCGGGCGGGGAAACTTGGACGCTTTTGCATTACCCGGCTACTTCGGCGTGCATGCCAGACGAATCGTCCGCGCGCCATTGAGAGGTGCTTTGCGCCCAGTACCGCAAATTTTCGTGGTCCGTCAGGTCCACCTTGAGCGGCGTCATCGAGACATGCCCCTGCGCGGTGGCGTGGAAATCAGTTCCCTCAGCATCGTCCTTGGCGGCACCCGCACTGCCAATCCAGTACATCGCGTCGCCTCTGGGGCTTTCTTGCACGATCACGCGCTCAGCGGCATGGCGCCGGCCGAGCCGGCAAATTTTGTGAGAGCGCAGCGCATCCAGGGGGAGATTGGGAATATTCACGTTCAGCAGCCAAGGATCAGCACTTGAAATGCCAGCATTGGCAAGTTGCCTCACGATTTCGGCTGCTTTGGACGAGGCTGCTTCGATCTCCTTCCAGCCCTTGTCGACCTGCGAAAACGCGATCGCCGGGATGCCGAACAGATAGCCTTCCATGGCGGCACCCACGGTTCCGGAATAGATGGTGTCGTCGCCCATATTGGCGCCGTTGTTGATGCCCGAAACGATCAGATCGGGCCGGTATTCAAGCAGGCCCGTCAGCGCGATATGCACGCAGTCGGCAGGCGTGCCGTTGACGTAGCGGAAGCCGTTGGCAGCCGTTTGCACGGTGAGAGGCGAATGGAGAGTGAGCGCATTCGACTTGGCGCTGTTGTTGTGCTCCGGAGCCACCACCTCCACGTCGGCGATCTTCGCCAGCGCTGCGTGAAGGGCGACGATACCGGGCGCCTGATAGCCATCGTCGTTGGAGATGAGGATTCTCAAAGGGCTCGGCATAGCCGGTCGATTGTAGGTGGGCAACACGCTCGTGAACCCGGCCCGTCGCTGCTGAGACACGGTGCAGCCACCGATGCCTCCTATCATTCGTGCACTGAATCACTGGAGACTCCCATGCACGCCTGGCTTTGCACCGACCCCACTGGTGTGGACGCACTCCAATGGACCGAGATGCCGACACCCACCCCAGGCCCTGACGAGGTGCTGCTGGAGATCAAGGCCGCGAGTCTTAATTTTCCGGACTTGCTGATCGTCCAAAACAAATACCAGATGAAGCCTGCCCTGCCTTTCGTGCCAGGCTCGGAGTACGCAGGCGTGGTCACCGCTGTCGGTGCCAATGTCTCGCACCTGAAGGTCGGCCAAAGCGTGGCCTGCCTTTCGGGTACGGGCGGTTTTGGCACCCACACCGTGGCGCCTGCTGCGCTGTGCATGCCGCTGCCTGAAGGTTTCCCGCATGTGGATGCTGCGGCTTTCATCATGATTTACGCCACGTCCTGGCACGCGCTGGTGGATCGCGCTGCCCTGCAGCCAGGTGAGACAGTGCTGGTGTTAGGCGCCGCTGGTGGCGTGGGAACGGCCGCTATTCAAATCGCCAAAGCGAAGGGCGCCAAGGTGATTGCGGCCGCCTCCACCGATGAAAAGTGCGACCTGTGCAAAAGCCTGGGAGCCGACGCCACTATCAACTACAGCACGCAAGACCTGCGCAGCGCCATCAAAGAAGCGACCAACGGCAAGGGCCCCGACGTGATCTACGACCCGGTAGGCGGCGAATACGCGGAGCCTGCGTTCCGCTCCATCGCCTGGCGTGGCCGCTACCTGGTAGTTGGCTTCGCAGCCGGCCCGATTCCAGCGCTGCCGTTGAATCTGCCGCTTCTCAAAGGCGCTTCGCTGGTCGGTGTGTTCTGGGGCGAATTTGCCAAGCGCGAGCCCAAGGCCAACGCAGCCATGATGGGCGAACTCGCCAAGTGGTACGCCGACGGCCGCATCAAGCCTGTGATCGACCGCGAGATGCCCATGGCAGAACTCAAGGGTGCTTTCGAGCGCATGGGCTCGCGCGAGGTGCGCGGAAAACTGGTGCTCGTCAACTAGCGGCAGGATCGCAACGGACTCGACCCGCACGCACGCACCCGACTGACTAACGATGGCACCCTTCCGGCAATGCGGGTTACCCGTGTTCCTGTGCTGTTTGACGAGACCTCTTGTCGCAGCCCAATGAACGCGGCTGGCACCAGCGTGCCGCCGTTGCTGCCACTCACGTGCGACACTTGCAGATCTTTTTTCCTGCCTCCCAGGCTCACACGTCATGGCTGAACGACCTCCATCGGACGTCGCGCGTGAAACGCTCAAGCAGCTTTCGGCGCAGCGCCTGGCGCCGACGCCTGACAATTTCCGCCGGATTTACGACGACATCGCGGGGACCCGCACACCGGCGCCGTTTCCTGAGGGTCCGCTACGGCAAATCTTGCGCGTGGTTCCTGGTCAGACGCCGGTGCAGAAGCGCCTGCTCAATCAATTCGAGAAAGCCGTCGCGGCGCACGACTGGGCTGCCATGCAGGCGGTGCTTGTCGGCTACGCCAAGTTGGGCATGTCAGGCGCCGCCTCACCCGAGCAGGAGCCTGATCAACCTGTAGCCATACAGGCGGTATTGGCGCCGGAGGTCGCAGAACCTATGGCGCGCCTGGTGGAGACCGCACTGGCCGCGATCAGCAACCAGGACGAACGCCTGCAGCTCTTGGGAGAGCAGGCGCTGGAACTGCTCCGCTCGCCCATGCCCACCAGCAGCGCGCTGAAGATGGCGCTGGGAAATTTCTGCTTTCGCCTGTCGTTTGCGGCCGAAGAGCAAACCGGCATGCGCAGCTTGCTGCTGGCACTGTTGCAGCTCGTCTTCGAGAACATGGCGGCGCTGAGCACCGACGACCACTGGTTGCATGGCCAGACCCAGGCCCTGGTGGAAGCCACCGCCCAGCCCCTGACGCTGCGCAAGCTCGACGATGTGCAGCTGCGGCTCAAAGACGTGATCTTCAAACAAGCCGAAGCCAAAGGCCGGATGGTGGAAGCGCAGGACCAGATGAAGGCCTTGCTCAGTGTTTTTATCGAGCGGCTGCAATCGGCAACGCAGAGCAGCAGCGGCTACCACGCCACCATGGAGGAATGCGCGGGGCAGGTTGCTCGCGCCACCCGCCTGGAAGACATCGCTCCGGTGCTGGAGCAGGTCATGGGGGCCACGCGCGCCATGGCACTGGAGAGCCGCGTAGCGCACGACGAGTTGGCCGAACTGCGCCAGCGCACGCAGGAAAAACAGGACGAACTCGCTGTGCTGCGGCAGACACTGGACCAAGTGAGTCTGCAGGCCCGGCACGACCCGCTCACCGGGTCGCTCAATCGCAAGGGACTGGACGAAGTGATGGTGCGCGAAATTGCGCGCGCACAACGCGGGGACACACCGCTGTGCGTGGCCTTGCTCGACGTCGACAATTTCAAGCAGATCAATGACCGCTTAGGGCATGCCACAGGCGATGCAGCCCTGGTGCATCTGGCAGACGTGGCACGCGCCGCCATGCGTCCGCAGGACATGCTTGCGCGCTATGGCGGCGAGGAATTCGTGCTGGTGCTGCCCGATACCGCACTGGTCGACGGCGTAGCAGCGATGCAGCGGCTGCAGCGCGAACTCACCAAAAACTTTTTTCTGCAGGGCAGTGAAAAGCTGCTGATCACGTTCAGCGCAGGCATTGCGCAGCTGACACCGACCGACAGCAGCCACGACGCGATCACCCGTGCCGACCAGGCCATGTACCTCGCCAAGCGCCAGGGCAAGAACCGCGTCGTCGCAGCTTGACGGCACCATGGCTGTCAGCGCTCCGCTTGATCGTCGCCAGCTGCTGGCCTTGGCAGCGTTTGCGGCCGCAGCAGGCACCCTGCCCCGCTCTGCCTTCGGCTCCCCCGCGTTGCGACATGACCCGTTCGCACTGGGCGTTGCCAGCGGCGACCCGAGCCCGAATGGCTTCGTTCTGTGGACTCGCCTGTTAGCGGGCAGCGATCCACTGCCTGCCGCTGCTGTGCCGGTGCGCTGGGAAATCGCAGAAGACGCTGCCTTTCACCGCATCGTTCAGCGCGGCTCAGCGTCGGCCCTGCACGCTTTGGGGCACAGCGTGCACGTCCAGGTCGCCGGTCTTGCGCCAGGCCGCTGGTACCACTACCGATTTTTGCATGGAGGCGCTGCCAGCCCGGTTGGACGCGCACAAACTGCCCCGGACTTTGATGCCAGTCCGGCGCAGCTGAAGATCGCGTTTGCGTCCTGCCAACGATGGGAACACGGCCGCTACGCCGCTTGGGACCACGTGGCGCGCGAAGCGCCCGACCTGGTGCTCTTTCTGGGCGACTACGTCTATGAGTACGCGACGCCTCCGGTGACCAACGGCTTGGCGCGCACCCATGCCTTGCCCTATGCCCACACGCTGGATGATTTCCGCGACCGCTATGCGCTGCACAAGAGCGATCCACAGCTGCAGGCGGCGCACGCGGCGTGCCCGTGGGTGGTCACGTGGGATGACCACGAAGTGCAAAACGACTACGCAGGCACGACTGGGCGCGACGGCGATGCCGACTTCGCCGTCCTACGCGCCTCGGCTTATCAGGCTTTCTACGAACACATGCCGCTGCGCACGCCGCGCAATGCCGCCGCCACTGATTTCGCCAGCCTGCCACTTTCCCGTCGCCTCGCCTGGGGCCAGTTGGCACAGCTGCATGTGCTCGATGGCCGACAGTTTCGCGATCGCCAGGCCTGTCGCCGCCCACAGGCCTCGGGCGCAGGCGCGGTGCAGCCGGATCGCTGCACAGAACTCTTTCAAGCCGACCGCAGCTTCCTCGGCCACGGGCAGGAACATTGGCTGGACGCCGGTCTGGCACGCGATGCGACGCAAGCCACCGCGTGGAGCGTCGTCGCGCAGCAAACCCTGTTTTCGCCGCGCCACTATCCGTCAGGCGTTCAGTCCACCGACACCTGGGACGGCTACCCCGCGGCGCGCCAGCGCTTGACCGACAGCATCGCCCGCCATAGAGCGGGAAGATCGGTTCTGCTGGGAGGCGACATTCACCAGAACTATGTGTGCCGGGTGGGCGCCGATGCACAAGCGCCGTCGTCCGGACCGGCGGTGGCCAGTGAATTCTGCGGCACCTCGATTTCGTCCCGGTCGGGCACTACGCAGGAGAAGGTAGACGCCATCGCCCGGCGCAATCCGCATGTGTTGCTAGCGCGCTGTGAAGAGCGCGGCTACGGGATCGCGACCATCACACCCAGCCGATGGACCACCACGCTTCAGGCGCTGGACGACCCCATGCGTGCGGACAGCGGGATTCACCCGCAGGCCCGATTCGTGGTGGAGCCCGGGCCCGACGGCCCGGTACGGGTGGACTGAATCGTCATGAAACGGCAGGTGGGTGCCCCACTCAGGTGATCGTCGATTTACTATCTTTTCCATAGCTACTAGCGCTTGCTCACATTGCGCTAGAGGCCAAAAACACCCTATATTCTGCTCACGGTGCGAACGTTTAAGGGCCGGGCACTCTAGGACCCGACCGCAGGCTCCGCCTCCGCCTCCGCCTGCTTGCGCAGCTCGAACTTCTGGATCTTGCCCGTACTGGTTTTGGGCAACTCGCCAAACACCACCATCCGGGGAACCTTGAAGCCAGCCAGATGGCCCTTGCAGTGCTGCACGATCTCCTCTCGCGTGGTCTGCGCGCCGGCCTTCAATTCCACGAAGGCACAGGGCGTTTCTCCCCATTTGGGATCGGGCCGCGCCACCACGGCAGCAGCGAGCACTGCGGGGTGGCGATAGAGCACGTCCTCCACTTCGATGGACGAGATGTTCTCACCGCCCGAGATGATGATGTCCTTGCTGCGATCCTTGATCTTGATGTAGCCGTCGGGGTACTGCACCGCCAGGTCGCCGCTGTGAAACCAGCCGCCGGCAAAGGCTTCCGCAGTGGCCTCGGGGTTCTTCAGGTAGCCCTTCATGGCAATGTTGCCCTTGAACATGATCTCGCCCATGGTCTCGCCGTCCTGCGGTACCGGCTGCATGGTCTCGGGATTGAGTACACGCACCTCGCGCTCCAAGTGGTAACGCACGCCCTGGCGCGCGTTCAGCCGAGCCCGTTCGCCGATGTCGAGCTCGTCCCAAGCACCATGTTTCGCACATACAGTCGCGGGGCCGTAGACCTCGGTCAGGCCGTAAACATGGGTAAGGTCAAAGCCCATCTGCTCCATGCCTTCGATCATGGACGCGGGCGGCGCAGCGCCCGCCACCATGGCCTTGATTCCCTTGGGTACGCCGTCCTTCATCGCATCCGGGGCGTTGACCAGCAGGCTGTGGACGATAGGCGCGCCGCAGTAGTGGGTCACGCCATG
>JBBSRE010000033.1:0-14986 GCA_038243365.1 Burkholderiales bacterium
ATGGCTCCGCCGTCCTTTCTTGGACAGCTGCGATCAATAACGGCAGCCCGATTACTGGCTATACCGTCACTGGCGCACCCGGCGGAAGCTGCACGGCGGTCGCGCCAGCCACTACTTGCACCACTGGTCCGCTCACCAATGGCACGGCTTACACCTTTACAGTGACGGCAGGCAACGCCGGGGGCACCAGCCCTGCATCGCTTGCCAGTGCTCCGATTACCCCGGCCGGTCCTCCTTTGGCCCCCACTGGCGTAACGGCTACGCCCGGAAACGCAGCCGCAGCCGTGAGCTGGTCAGCCCCGGCCAACAACGGCAGCGCCATCACCGGCTACACCGTTACCGGCATTCCGGCTGGCGGCGGCGCCAGTGTGGGCTGCTTGACCACCGGGGCGCTCGCCTGCACCGTCTCGGGTTTGACCAACGGCACGGCTTATGCGTTTACGGTAACGGCCACGAACGCCGTGGGCACCAGTGGCGCATCAGCTTCGGCATCGGCCACGCCCTTTGTGTTGAGTCAGCCAGCCGTGCCACTGCCTGGAGGAGCTGGAACGGCGGCAGTGCAGATTGGCGCACCGCCAGGCTGCACCGCAGGGTCGATGCTGTTCAACACAACCATCCCCCCTGGTGCACCAGCTGGTGCCACGTTCCCATTGGGAGTGTTTCGCTTTACCGCCACAGGCGCAGGCTGTGCCAATGCCACGCTCTCGGTGCAGATCACGTACCCGGCGGGCAGCCTGAGTGGGCTGCAGCCTTACAAGTACGGCCCGCCAAGCACTGGCGCTGCGCCCTTGTGGTTCGCTCACGGGTCGTTGGCCGCCGATTCGGTGACATACGCCGTGACCGACAACGGGGTGGGTGACAACGACACGACTCTGGCCGAGATAGCCGATCCATTCGCGCCGGTGCTGCTGGCGGCGGCGCCTGCCGGTGTGGCGTCGATCCCGACGCTCAGCGAGTGGGGGGTGATGTTGCTGTCGCTGCTGGTGGGTGCACTGGGCCTGGGTCGCGTGGGTCGCCGGCGGCGGTCGGCTGTGGCGTGACGCCTGGCGGCTGACCTGGGCCGAGGGTGGGCAGAACCTGCGCACACTCCGCGAGCGTTCTCAGCGCAAAGGCGTGCGCCTGTGCTCCGCAGCTAGTTTCAGGCGCGAAGGCGTGGCAGGGCGACCCGCGCGTTGCAGGTGGTTTGCGTCGCCCAGTCGGCCAATGTCTGCCCACGCAGTGTGGCGAGATCGGCGGCAATACGCGGCAGCTCAGCAGGCTCGTTGCGCGCCTGCGGCTGGCCTCCATCCCGCTGCTCAGCAGTGCGGTAGAGCCAGTGCGGCGGAATGTCAGGCGCATCCGTCTCCATGACGATGGCTTCTGCCGGAATCGACTGCGCAATGCGGCGCACCTGATTCGCTCGGTCAAAGGTCAGCGTGCCGCCAAAGCCCAGCTTGAAACCCATGGCGATGAACTGGCGCGCCTGCTGCTCGCTGCCATTGAACGCATGCGCAATGCCGCTCTGCACCGGCAGTTCGCGCAGCGCTTTGAGCACCCGGTCCACCGAGCGGCGCACATGTAGCAGCACCGGCAAATCGAAGCGCCGTGCCAAGCGCAGCTGCGCGCGAAGCAGGGCTTCCTGGTGATCGGCATCGAGCTCGGGCACAAAGTAATCCAGGCCGATCTCGCCGATGGCGACAAGCGCAGGGTCGTCCTTGGCGGACTCCAGGGCACGTTCGAGCGTCTTCAGATCGGCCTCGCCCGCCCCGGGCGAGCACAGCGGGTGGATGCCGAGCGCGTAGCTGTCGCCATGGCGGTGGGCCAGCGCACGAACCGCGTCGAAGTTGTGCACGTCCACCGCAGGAATCACGATGTGGCAGACGCCGCGCTCACGGGCGCGGTCGCGCACGGCATCCACATCGCCAGCAAACTCACGCGCGTCGAGGTGGCAATGGGTGTCGACGAATGCAGGAGCAAGGAGGCCATGCTCGCTCACTGACACTGTGTGGTCGTCGCGCTGCGCGGCCATGGCGTCAGCCCTGCACCAAGCGCCCCGCCACCAGCCGCAATTGCCGGTCGCAGCGCGCGGCCAGGGTTTCGTCGTGCGTCACCATCACAAATGCTGTGCCCTGTTCGCGCGCCAGCTGCAGCATGTGCTGGAAAACACCCTCTGCCGTGGTGCGGTCGAGGTTGCCGGTGGGCTCGTCGGCCAGCACGCAGGCCGGCTTGGTGACCAGCGCCCGGGCAATGGCGACGCGCTGGCGCTCGCCGCCGGAGAGTTCGGCCGGCCGGTGTTGTACCCGCTCTGCCAGGCCCACGTTGGCCAGCATGGCTGCGGCCTGGCGCGTGCACTCGGCATAAGGCAAACGCCGAATGCGCAGCGGCATGGCGACGTTGTCAAGCGCGCTGAATTCGGGCAGCAGGTGGTGGAACTGGTAGACAAAGCCCAGATACCGATTGCGCAAGTCACCCTGCTGGGAAGCAGACAGTCGCGCCAGGTCTTGCCCGTGCAGCTGGACGCTGCCGGAACTAGGCGCATCGAGCGCGCCCATCAGGTGCAGCAGCGTGCTCTTGCCCGAACCCGAAGCGCCGACGATGGCCAGCGTTTCCCCGGCATACACATCGAGGTCCACGCCTTGCAGCACCGTGACATCGAGGCGCCCTTCAGTGAAGCGTTTTGTCAGGCCACGGGCCTGTAGCACCACTTGATTCATCAGAAACACTCGATTCGGAACAAAGGTTTCGCCGCCGGGCCGCCCCAAGGCGTTCTGAGCCGCTTGGCGGTCAGCCCCGGCAGGGAAACGCGGCCCCCTTGGGGCTGAAGGCTGCGGCTCCGCGCCTGCCTGCGCAGGCGTGGACAGCCAGAAGAAGGGCTGACTTCGGCAGCCCTGCGGCCTGCAAGGCCAGAGAGCGACACGAAGTGGGCGATCGTGGGGGCCACAGGTTTCGACGCCGGGCCGCCCCAAGGCGAAACGCGGCCCCCTTGGGGGGCAGAGAGCGACACGAAGTGGGCGATCGTGGGGGCCACATCACTCATAGCGCAATGCCTCCGCAGGATTCACGCGACTGGCGCGCCAGCTCGGGTACAGCGTGGCAACAAAGGCCAGCACCAGCGAGATCAGGGCAATCGGCAGGATGTCGCTTTGCTGCGGCTCGCTGGGCATTTTGCTGATCAGGTAGATGTCCTTGGGCAGAAAGCTTGCATGAAGCGCCTGCTCGATGGCCGGCACGATCACGTCGATGTTGAAAGCGATCAACAAGCCCAGCGCCAGGCCGGCCAGAGTGCCGATCACCCCCACCATGGCGCCCTGCACCACAAAGATGCCCATGATGCTTCTGGGGCTGGCGCCCAGCGTGCGCAGGATGGCGATATCGGCGCGCTTGTCTTGCACCGTCATCACCAGCGTCGACACCAGGTTGAACGCCGCCACCGCCACGATGAGCGTGAGGATGATGAACATCATGCGTTTTTCCAGTTGCACTGCCGCGAACCAGGTGCGGTTCTGCTGCGTCCAGTCGCGGATCAGCAACTTGCCACTGAGCGTATCTGCCAGTTCACGCGCCGCCGTGGGTGCTTCATGCAGGTCTTTGAGTTTGATGCGCACGCCGGTGGGCCCCTCCAGTCGGAAGATGCGCTGGGCGTCACTCACGTGCAGCAGCACCAGCGCCGAGTCGTATTCATAGTGGCCCGAATTGAACGTGCCGGCCACCGTCATTTGCTTGAGGCGCGGCACCACGCCGGCGGGTGTCACCTGGCCAGACGGTGCGATCAGGGTCACCTGATCGCCCACCTCTGCGCCCAGCGTGCGGGCCAGCTCGCTGCCCAGCACCACGTTGAAAGAGCCCGGCTCAAGTTTGGCGATGGCGTCAGCATTGGCCCCCGCCAAGTCGGTTACTTCCGCTTCATGCGCAGGGTCGATGCCGCGCACAAGCGCGCCCTTCATGTCTTCGCCCCGCGCCAGCAGCGCTTGGGCCGAGACAAACGGCGCAGCGCCGATCACCTGCGGATTTCGGCGCGCTTCCTGCATGGTGAGCACCGGATCGGTCATGGCCGCGCCATTCGGCGCAAACACTTCAATGTGCGAGACCACGCTGAGCATGCGGTCGCGCACCTCTTTCTGAAAACCGTTCATCACCGAGAGCACGATGATCAGCGCCGCCACCCCGAGCGCAATGCCCAGCATGGACACGCCCGAGATGAAGGAGATAAAGCCGTTGCGCCGCGTGGCGCGGCCGGCGCGCGTGTAGCGCCAGCCCAAGGCGAGTTCGTAAGGGATTTGCATGAGTGCGCGATTGTGCCCCGGCGCACAATCGCGCCCATGTCGGACACACCCCATTTGCTGGTGCCTTGGGCAGCGGCCAGCTCGACGGGCGCTCACCAGGCCTGGGACGGCCTGCAGCTGCCCCACCTCGAAAAACTGCTGAAGCGTCTTACACCGCTGCCGCCCGATGTGCAGGACGAAGAGAGCTTTTCGCCCCCGCACGAACGCACACTGGGCCGCGCGCTTGGCCTGGGTGATGCGGACGGCCGCATTGCCTTTGCAGAACTGCGCGCCCTGACCGGCGGCCTTGCCATGCCGGCAACCGCCGGGTCTGGCTGGGCCTTTGTCACGCCCTGCCACTGGCAGGTGCGCACCGACCATGTGACGCTGTCAGACCCCGCGACGCTGGAGCTGACCGATGACGAATCGCGTGCCTACATGGCCCTGCTTTCGCCCTGGTTTGAGGAAGACGGCATCACGCTGGTCTACGACCAACCCACCCGCTGGCTGGCGCATGGCGCGCCGCTTGCAGGTGTGGCCACGGCGTCGCTGGACCGTGTGCTGCACCGCGACGTGCGCTCCTGGTTGCCGGAAGACGCGGCCGCCGCGCCGCTGCGCCGCCTGCACAGCGAGATGCAGATGCTGCTCTATACCCACGCCCTGAACGACGCGCGCGAAGCCCGCGGCGCGGCGCCGGTCAATGCGTTCTGGATGCATGGCACGGGCGCGCTGCCCGAGCACTTCTCCGCCGCCGCAACGCCGCAAGTGGCGCACGCCCTGCGCGACTCTGGGCTGCGCGAAGACTGGGCCGCTTGGCGCGACGCATTCCAGGCGCTGGATGGCGGTGCGGTGGCCCAACTGGCCACGCGCGAAGCGGCAGGCGAGCGGGTGCAGATCACCTTGTGCGGCGAGCGCAGCGCGCTCTCATGGCACAGTGCGCCGCGCAGCCTGGGCCAAAGAATTTCAAGCATTTTTAGGCCGCAGCGCTTATCCCCATTGCGCGAGCAGCTATGAACATAGTAGCAAGGCAGATTCCGCCCCGCGCCGCCTGGGCGCTGGAACAAGCTGGCGTGCACCCGCTGCTGGCCCGTTTGTACGCCGCACGCGGTGTGCTGAGCCATGACGAACTGGACGACGGCCTGGCCCGCTTGCTGCCCCCCGCCGGACTCAAAGACATTGACGCTGCGGCTCATTTGCTGGCCGACGCCATCGCGGCGCAGCAACGCATCTGCGTCGTGGCCGATTACGACTGCGATGGCGCTACCGCCTGCGCCGTGGCGGTGCGCGGTTTGCGGCTGCTGGGCGCGCAACGCGTCGAATACCTGGTGCCCGACCGCGTAGTAGATGGCTATGGCCTGACGGCCAGCATCGCCAGGCGTGTCAAAGAAGGCGGTGCCGACCTGCTGCTCACCGTCGACAACGGCATCGCCAGCGTCGACGGCGTGGCCGAGGCCAAGGCGCTGGGCCTGTCCGTCCTCGTCACCGACCACCATTTGCCGGGCGCTGAGCTGCCGTGTGCAGACGCCATGGTGAATCCCAACCAGCCGGGCTGCACGTTCGAGAGCAAATCGATGGCCGGCGTGGGGGTGATGTTCTATGTACTGCTGGCGCTGCGCACCGAGATGCGCACGCGTGGAGTTTTTGACAAAGCTACGCAGCCACGGCTTGAACCACTCTTGCCGCTGGTGGCGCTGGGAACCGTTGCCGACGTGGTGCGGCTGGACGCCAACAACCGCCGCCTGGTGGCGCAGGGCTTGAAGCGCATTCGAGCCGGGCATGCACCGGCCGGAATCACAGCGCTATTCACGGCGGCCGGCCGCAAGATGGAAGCCGCCACCAGCTTTGACTTCGGCTTTGCGCTGGGCCCGCGCATCAACGCTGCCGGCCGCCTGGCCGACATGTCGCTGGGCATCGAATGCCTGCTCACCGACGACGCGGGCCACGCGGCCGCTTTGGCCGGCCAGCTCGATGCCATCAACCGCGAACGGCGCGAGATTGAAGGCGGCATGCGCGAGCAGGCTTTGCTGATGGCCGAGAGTCTCTTCGCCGAAGGCGACGAACCGCCAGAAGCGATCAGCGTGTTCGACGCAGAATTTCATGAAGGCGTGGTCGGCATCGTCGCCTCGCGCATCAAGGACAAACTGCACCGCCCCACCTTCGTCTTCGCCACCAGCGGCGCGCCCGGCGCCAACGGCCTGCTGAAGGGTTCGGGCCGCTCGATTGCAGGGTTTCACTTGCGCGATGCGCTGGACCTGGTTGCCAAGCGCCACCCCGGCGTGCTGCTGAAATTTGGCGGCCACGCGATGGCGGCGGGCTGCACGCTGGCAGCCGGGAAGTTCGAGGTGTTTGAGCAAGCCTTGGCGCAGGTCGCACGCGAATGGCTGGACGCCGCTGCGCTGACGCGCCGCATCGACACCGATGGCGCGCTGGCGCCGGAATATTGTCGCGCCGATCTGGTGGACACGCTGCACCGCGAGGTCTGGGGCCAGGGCTTCGCGCCGCCCACCTTCAGCGAAGAAGTGGAAGTGCTGAGCCAGCGGCTGGTGGGTGAAAAGCATCTCTCGCTCAAACTGCGCCACCAGGGCCGGCCGGTGGATGGCATCTGGTTCGGCCACACTGATCCGCTGCCAGCAAAAGTACTGCTGGCGTTCCGGCTGGATGTGAACGAATGGAAGGGTGAGCGGCGCGTGCAGTTTTTGGTGGAAGGCGCGCAGTGCGCTCAACCGGCTTGATTCCGCGGCTGCCGAGTGTGGGTCTGCCAGACCGCTATCAAAATATGGAAGCGATGTTTCGACCGGAAGCTCGTTGCTTTGGCCTGTGCGGGCAATGACGCCGGATATCGCCCGTTGCTTGAAAAATTCAGGGCATGCACTGGAACAGCGGCGTTGCCCGCCATGGTTTCCTCAGCGCCTAACAGTTATTGGCCCTGCGCCGCTGCGCGAAGCGCATGACAGCACAGGATTTCGCGTTCTAAAACCCAGGGATTTTCAGGAAATGCTTGGCGTGAACCGCCCGCGCAAAACCCGTTGAAGCATGGCGCCGAATGTGCGCAATGCGAAACGCGGGAACAGGGAAATTTTGCTCACTCCCTGTTCAAGCCGCGTGGGACTATCGCTTGGGCACTACTACGATGGTGTCGCCAGAGCCGGTCTTGCCGGTGGCACCCGTTGCGCCTGTGTAGCCCGTGCTCCCGGTATTGCCAGTCGCACCAGTCGCTCCGGTGTACCCGGTTGCACCAGCTGAACCCGTTGCACCAGTTGAGCCGGCGCTACCGGTTGCTCCCGTATAGCCTGTGCTGCCCGTTGCGCCGGTTGCGCCGGTGTAGCCCGTATTGCCGGTGTTGCCTTGCGGTCCAGCAGGGCCGGTGCAAGCACCCAGTCCGGTAAGCGCGAGCAGAAGAACGGATGCGGTTGCGTATTTCATAGTAGTCCTTTGGGTTGTGTTCGGCCAGAGGAGGCCAACCTCGACAGCCTAAGGGGCCGGGCTGCGCCGTGACACAGTCTTATGGCGCGAGACGGCGTCGGCTGGCGCCTACGCGATAGGTCACGCACGCGGAGATCGCGCTTGAAGGCCACACCGACCCGCTGCCAGCAAAAGTACTTCTGGCGTTCCGGCTGGATGTGAACGAATGGAAGGGTGAGCGGCGCGTGCAGTTTCTGGTGGAAGTCGCGCAGGTCAAACGGACTCCGAGGCCCTCGCAATCCTGCTGCCGCTTCAACCTAAAAATTTTCCCAGTCGCCCTCGGTCGGTGCCGTCGGCTGCCGCTTAACGGGTGGTGCGGTGCTCACTGCTCCTGCGCCGGAGAGCAACCCTTTTGTCAACGGAGCCTGACGGGCTCCGGCCGACTTTGTAGCGGGCGCCGAGGCCAGGCTGCGAGTAGCCGGAGCTGCTCGCGCAGCGGCGAGGGTCCGCGCCGCCACCGGCCGGCTGGCTTGCGGCGGTGCAGTCAAAGGAGCCGCCGTGCCCACGTTGAAGACCGAAACCACGCCCGTCAGATGCTGCGCCTGGTCGCGCAGCGCCGTGGCCGCAGCTGCGGACTCCTCGACCAAAGCCGCGTTCTGCTGCGTCATCTGGTCGAGCTGAGCCACTGCCTGATTGACTTGGGCGATGCCATCGCGCTGCTCGGTGGACGACGCCGTGATCTCGCCGATCAGGTCACTCACGCGCTGCACGCTGGCGACAATCTCCCCCATGCTCTGACCGGCCTGCGCCACCTGCTTGGTGCCGATTTCAACGTTCTCAACTGAAGCAGCTATGAGCTGCTTGATCTCCTTGGCCGCATCGGCGCTGCGCCCTGCGAGGCTGCGCACTTCAGAGGCGACCACGGCGAAGCCGCGTCCCTGTTCACCCGCGCGCGCTGCCTCGACAGCGGCGTTAAGCGCCAGAATATTGGTCTGAAAGGCGATACCGTCGATGACGCCAATGATGTCGGAAATCCTGCGGGAGCTGGCGGTAATTCCTTCCATGCTGCTGACCACCTGGTCGACCACTTGCCCGCCGTGCGTAGCCGCCTTGGCGGCATTGGCGACCAGCTGATTGGCCTGGTGAGCCGTATCGGCCGACTGGGTGACCGTGACGGTGAGCTGCTCCATGCTGGCAGCGGTCTGCTGCAAGTTTGCGGCGGACTGCTCGGTGCGCGAAGACAGGTCCTGGTTGCCGGAGGCAATCTCGGCGGACGCGTACGAAACCGACTCGACACCGGCTCGCACTTCTCCCACGACACCGCGCAATTTCTCCGTCATGCGTGATAGCGCGCGCAGCACGTGGCCGAATTCGTCTTTGCGGGTGACGCGCAGCTCACGCGTAAGGTCACCCGCGGCGATGGCGTCAATCAGCTCTCCCGCCTGGGCCAGTGGAAGCGTAATGGAGCGCACCAGCTTCCAGGCCAACAGCAGGAAAATGGCCATGATGACGGCAGCGGCCAACAGCCCTTGAATGGCGTAGGAGACGCGCCGTGAGAGGGCATCTTCCCGCACCTGGGCAGCCCGCTGACGCAGAGTTTCAACAAAGTTATCCTGGGCCTTGAGATAGCTGGCCACCTTCGGTGCAAATTGCTCGTTGGCGAAAGTTTGGGTCGCCGCCGCGTCCCCCGCACCCTTGAGCTCCCAGGTCTTGGCGGTAGCTGCCAGCACAGCCTTGCGCTCGGCCAGCACCTGGTCCACCGCAGCTTTCTCGACCGGCGCTGTGGCTTGGGCAACCACTGTTTCCTGAAGCTTGTTGATATCGCCAATGATGGCCTTGACCTTGGCGTTGTACAGCTCGGCCAGCACGGAGTCAGACGTCACCGCAGCGCCAAGAATCATGTTGACGGCGGTTTCCGTGGCGCCGCGCCAGCGAACGGCCATGACGATTCGCTCGTCAATGCGAACCACTTGCTCCATAGCGTCTGTCATGGAGGCGTTGCTGCGGTTTTGCTGAACGCCAGAGACCACCAGCATGGCGAGCATCAAAATGAGAAAAGCTCCCCAGAGCTTGCGCGAGACACGGATGTTGTCGAGTTGCATGTTTTTATTCCCAGAGCCCGTTTAACCGCGCCCGTTTAACCGCCGCTGTCGCCTTCGACAGAACAAAAGAATACATTTACTCACATTTTAGCGGCTCTGCGGGGCTGCATTGGGGTTTACCCGTGAACAGCCCCTGGAAACACAAAATCGTAAGATGGCAGCAACCATGTATACCAACGCCGACTTGCATTGCCACTCTGTCGTCTCCGACGGCACCCTCACTCCAGAGGCGCTGGCAGCGCGAGCGTACGCCAACGGCGTAGACCTGTGGGCATTGACTGACCACGACGAAGTGGGCGGCCAGCAGCGCGCGCTGGCGGCGGCACAAGAACTGGGCATGGCCTATGTGAGCGGGGTGGAAATCTCGATCACCTTTGCCGGCCATACGGTGCATATCGTCGGGCTGGGCTTCGACCCCGCCGACCCGACCATGATCCAAGGCCTGCACGACACGCGCGGCGGACGCGATGCGCGCGCCAGAGACATGGCGACGCAGCTTGCGGCGGTGGGAATTGAGGGCGCGTATGAAGGGGCGCTCAAATACGTAGGCAACCCTGAACTAATCTCGCGCACCCACTTTGCGCGCTTTCTGGTGGACAGTGGCGTGTGCCGCGACACATCGGAAGTGTTCCGCAAGTACCTGATCGAAGGCAAGCCGGGTTATGTCGAACATCGCTGGGCCAGCTTGGGCGACGCTGTGCGCTGGATCACCGAAGCGGGCGGCGTGGCTGTTGTGGCGCACCCGGCGCGTTACCGCTTCTCTGCCAACGAAGAGTTCGCACTTTTCTCCGAGTTCAAGCAGCACGGTGGGCGTGGTGTCGAAGTGGTTACCGGCAGCCACACGCCGGCCGAGGCGGTTCGCTATGCCGATATGGCACGCGAACTGGATCTGGTGGCCTCGCGCGGTAGTGATTTCCACAGCCCCGACGAATCCCGCACCGATCTGGGCACCCTCCCCCCTTTGCCGGCTGACCTGGTACCTGCATGGGAACTGGTGGCAGCCCACATCCACTACGGCCGCTGAACGCACCCTACCGCGCGGCTCCACTCAAAGCGCCTCACTGACTGCACTGTTTCATGGCCCAGTATTTCGAAGTTCACCCCGAAAATCCGCAGCCGCGCCTGATCAAGCAGGCCGCCACGCTGCTGCAACAAGGCGGCGTGCTGGCGGTTCCAACCGACTCCAGCTATGCCCTCGTGTGCCAGATCGACGACCGCACCGCCGTGGACAGGCTGCGCCGCATTCGCGGCGTGGACGACAAGCACCACCTGACGCTGCTGTGCCGTGATCTTTCGGAGCTGGCCAATTACGCCCGCGTCGACAACCGCCAGTACAGGCTGCTCAAGCTGGGCACGCCGGGGCCGTTCACCTTCATCCTCGACGCGACCAAGGAAGTGCCGCGCCGAGTGAGCCACCCGAGCCGCAAGACCATTGGACTGCGTGTGCCCGAGGGCGCCACGCTGCAGGCCTTGCTGGAGCTGCACGGCGGCCCGCTGCTGGGTACTACGTTGATCGCCCCGGGGGAGACTGAGCCTATGAATGACGCCGAAGAAATCCGGGAACGCTTTGAAAAGCTCATTGATGGCGTGATCGACGCAGGCGCCTGCCCATCGCAGGGAACAACCGTGCTGGACCTCACGCCGATGGACAACGGAGGCGACCCAGAAGTGGTGCGCGAAGGGCGCGGCAAATTGGCGGTACTGGGTCTTTAGGACCGCACCAGCACTCTGTTCGGCTCCGTTATTCCAAGTCAAGTCGCCTGGTTGGCGCGCTCATGCCAACAGACGACGACCCCACGAATCACCAACCCTGTCGCCCTGCACTTGGGCCTGCACAACGTCGGCGACGGCCCAGCATTCGCCAGCCCGACGGCTGCCGCCTCGCAGCGCACCTTGGTGCCATCGATGGGGCGCCAGGTCAATCTGCGTGCAGATCCTTGCCGCGCAGGCGCAGTGCATTGGCGATCACCGACACCGAGCTCAGGCTCATGGCCAGAGCAGCGAACATCGGCGACAGCAGCCAGCCGGTGAACGCATAAAGAACTCCGGCAGCCAGTGGTATGCCGATCGCGTTGTAGACGAAGGCAAACGCCAGGTTCTGCTTCATGTTGGCGACTGTCGCCTCCGACAGTATCCGCGCGGTGGAGATCCCGCGCAGGTCTCCTTTGATCAGCGTGAGCTGGGCACTGTTCATCGCCACATCGGTGCCAGTCCCCATGGCGATGCCCACATCGGCCCTGGCCAGCGCTGGCGCGTCGTTGATGCCGTCACCGGCCATGGCCACAACGCGGCCCTCGGCCTGGAGTTTCTCGACAAGTTTGAGCTTGTCGGCAGGCTTGACCTCACCATGAATTTCGTCAATGCCCAGGCGTTTGCCGACCGCCTTGGCCGTTGTCAGGCCATCGCCGGTGGCCATCACCACGCGCAGACCAGCATCGCGCAAGGCTTTCAGTGCATCGGCGGTGGTGGCCTTGATGGGGTCGGACACCGCAAGGATGCCCGCCAGCTGGCCGTCAACCGCGAGGTGCATCACGCTGGCGCCTTCACTGCGCAGCTCCTCGGCGCGGGTTGTCAGGGCGTCGACTGCCACACCGAGTTGTTCCATCAACGCCGTGTTGCCCAGCGCCAATGACTTGCCGTCCACGGTGCCGCGCACACCAATGCCTGATTCCGAATCGAACGCTTCGGGTTTTGACAGCTTCAGGCCTTGATCTTTGGCCGCGGCAACAATGGCTGCCGCCAACGGGTGCTCGCTGCCCTGGTCCAGACTGGCCGCCAGGCGGAGCACCTCTTGTTCATCAAACCCTCCCATCGGCACGGCTCGCTCGAACGTAGGCCGTCCTTCAGTCAGCGTGCCGGTCTTGTCGACGATAAGCGTATCCACCTTGCGCAGATTTTCAATGGCCGCAGCGTCACGGAACAGCACGCCGTTGGTTGCGCCTTTGCCGGTGGCCACCATGATCGACATCGGCGTGGCCAGACCCAGCGCGCACGGGCAGGCGATGATCAACACAGCCACCGCATTGATCAGCCCAAAGACCCAGCTCGATTCAGTGGCAGAGTTGGGGCCCAAAAAGCCCCAGGCGAAAAAGGTCAGCAGTGCGATGAATACCACCGTGACAACAAAGTAGCCCGCCACCGCGTCGGCCATGCGCTGCATGGGCGCACGCGAGCGCTGGGCCTGCGCCACCATTTGCACGATCTGCGACAGCACGGTGGCCGAGCCCACATGCTCAGAGCGCATGACCAAGGCACCGCTGGTGTTCATGGTGGCGCCGATGACTTTGTCACCCGCTCGCTTGGTGACTGGCAGCGGCTCGCCGGTCAACATGGATTCGTCGATCGCGCTGCTGCCTTCGACCACGACACCATCGACCGGCACCTTCTCACCGGGGCGCACGCGCAGCTGATCGCCTTCGTGCACGTGGGACAGTGGCACGTCTTCCTCGCTGCCGTCCGCGTTGATACGACGCGCGGTCTTGGGCGCCAAGCCAAGCAGCGACTTGATCGCAGCCGAAGTCTGCGAGCGTGCCTTCAGCTCCAGCAACTGGCCAAACAGGGTCAGCGAGATAATCGCTGCCGCGGCTTCAAAGTACACCGCCACGTGCCCATCGACGACAAAGGTGGCGGGGAAAACCTGCGGTGCCACTGTGGCCACTACGCTGTAAATGAAGGCCACGCCAGTGCCCAACCCGATCAAGGTCCACATGTTGGGGCTGCGGTTCATCACCGACTGCGCGCCGCGCTTGTAGAAGGGCCACCCGGCCCACAACACGACCGGCAGCGTTAGACCGAACTCGACCCAGTTTTGACCGATGGTTCCAAACAGGCCGTGGAACCAGGTCGTCATGTGGCCGAGCATGGCCAGCGTGACCACCGCCACGGTGAAGGGCAAGGTCCACCAGAAGCGGCGCTTGAAATCGGCGAGTTCGGGGTTCTCGCCCTCGTCCAGCGCAGGCATCTCCGGCTCGAGCGCCATGCCGCACTTGGGGCAATCGCCGGGGTGGTCCTGGCGGATTTCCGGGTGCATGGGGCAGGTGTAGATCGTGCCCTCGGGCTTTTCGGCGTGGGGTGCTGATGGGACCGCTGTTGCTTTGGGGTCTGTGTATTTTTCGGGTGACGCTTCGAACTTGCCCTTGCACCCGGCGCTGCAGAAGTAGAAGGAACGGCCTTTGTGCTTCATGCTATGCGGCGAGTCGGTCGTCACGGTCATGCCGCAGACCGGGTCTTTCAACTGGCTTGCCGCGTCTGGCTCCGCGCCATCGCCTTCGCCTTCGCTTCCACTGCTGCCATGCGGGTGGGCGTGGCCCTGTGGACCTTGTTCTGAAGTCATGTTCATCGTGTCGCTCCTGCGTTGGTTCGGCGGGCGGTGAGAGGCCGCTAATATCCTGTACTGACGATAGACCCTGCCACCATGTGAAGGTCAAGGCACGCGACCAATAAAAAGCGGTCGCACTTTTTACGCGGCCGTTTTTTAAGGTTTGCGTCGTCCTGATCCGGCAGAACACTGCGTCCGTTGTACGCCACTGACGCGCTTTGCGCTCAACATTCGCCGCTGTGGTCAGTCGCTGCCGCAGCATGTCTGTCGACCACAACTTCCTATCCTGTGCGCCAACAAGTCGGCACCGCCTGCGGCAGCACCGTCATCACCGTCTGCACCGTCATCAGCCTGGAAAACGAAACTGGCACGGTCAGGGGCAACGCCTGTGCTTGTCCTGCGCAAGCAACCACTGTGTTGGACCTCACGCAGATACATGTCGGAGGCAACCTGAAGTTGTTGCTGCGAGAACGGCGAGGCAAGCTTGCCGTAATGGGGCTTTGAAGGATTGGGACAGAGGACTGCTAGATGGCGGGATTTTTCAAGCCAAATCGGCCTCTAGCGCTCATGGATGATGCGCAATCAGCTATTAAACCAATAGTATTAAGCAAGGGCGCAGCGGCGCAGTGCGCTTGTGCGCCTTCCCGCGTCAGTTCGCCACCAACCGGCGCAACCAGTCCAGCAAGACTTCAGGCAGCAACTCCGGCCGAGGCAGCAGAGCGTAGTGATGGGCGCCGAAGACGGCAGGCAAATAGCCCGCCGCCTGCCGGTCGATGGTGAGGCAGAACGGCGAGATGCCTTGCAAACGCGCTTCTGTCACGGCCTGGCGCATGTCTTCCACGCCATAACGACCTTCGTAATCATCAATGTCGTTGGGTTTTCCATCTGACAGCAGCAAGAGCAAACGGTGTTCAGCCGGTTCC
>JBBSRE010000034.1:0-14749 GCA_038243365.1 Burkholderiales bacterium
ATCCTTTCTTTTCATGGTGATGGCCGGCCTCGACTGGCTTGAGCAAGGTGGCGCACAAGGCCGGCGTGAGCGACAACGCCAAAAACGCCGAGAAGGAGATGGACGCTACCATGACGGCTGCGAACTGGCGGTAAATGTTGCCCACCGAACCCGAGAAGAACGCCAGCGGCACGAACACCGAAATCAGCACCACCGTGACGCCGATGATGGCGCCGGAAATCTGGCCCAGCGCTTTCTTCGTGGCTTCCTTGGGCGGCAGGCCTTCCTCGCTCATGATGCGTTCGACGTTTTCTACCACCACGATGGCGTCGTCCACCACGATGCCGATCACGAGCACCATGCCGAACATGGTCAGCACGTTGATCGAAAAGCCCAGGGCCAGCAGCGTGCCGAAGGTGCCCAGCAACGCGATGGGCACAACCAAGGTGGGGATAATGGTGTAGCGGATGTTCTGCAGGAACAAGAACATCACCAGAAACACCAGCGCAATGGCTTCCAGCAGCGTCTCGGCCACTTGGCGGATGGAAATGCTGACGAAGCGCGAGCTGTCATACGGAATCGAATAGCTCACGCCTTTGGGAAAGAAGCGTTGCAGCTCGTCCATCTTGGTCCGCACCGCCTTGGCCGCGTCCAGTGCGTTGCCGCTGGGCGTCAGCTGCACGCCGACGCCGACGGCATCCTTGCCGTTCAAACGTGCGGCCGTGGCATAAGCCTGTGCTCCGAGCTCGATTCGCGCCACGTCTTTCAGATAAACGGCCGAGCCGTCGGTATTGGCGCGCAGCACGATATTGCCAAACTGCTTCACGGTCGAGAGCTGTCCGTTGACTACCACGGTGGCCGAAATGCCCTGCCCTGCCACGTTGGGCAAATCACCCAGCGTGCCGGACGCCACCTGTGCGTTCTGACCCTGGATAGCTGCCACCACGTCAGCGCTGGAGAGCGAGTAGCCGGCCAGCTTGGCGGGCTGTACCCAGATGCGCATAGCGCGCTCGGTACCAAACAGCTGGGCTTGGCCAATGCCAGGCAGGCGCTGGAGTTCTGGCAAGACGTTGCGCGCGGCGTAATCGCCCAGTGCCACCGGGTCGATGGCCGGGTCGTCAGACGATAGCATGGCAAACAACAGGAAGTTGGAATTGGCCTTGTCCACCCGCACGCCCTGCTGCGTGACGCTTTGTGGCAAACGCGGCGTGGCACGGGAGAGACGGTTCTGCACATCCACCTGCGCCAATTCGGCATTGGTCCCAGGCTGGAAGCTCAGGGTGATGCTGCCGGTGCCGTTGGCCTGCGCCACGGCTTCCTGATAGATCAGGCCCGGCGAGCCGTTCATTTCTCGCTCAATGACGGTCAGCACGCTGTCTTCCAGCGTCTTGGCCGAGGCGCCGGGATAGGCGACCGAAATGACGATGGCTGGGGGAGCCACCGGGGGATATTGCGCGATCGGCAGCTGCGTGATGGACACCGCGCCCAGCACAATGATGAACAGCGCTATCACCCACGCGAAGATGGGGCGCTCGATAAAGAACTTGGCCATGCGTTCTGCCTCTTAACGCGCAGCAGCGGAAGTCGCGGATGCGGGCTTGGCCGCCGCGTCCGATGCGGGGGTGCTTACCGGGGCCACGGCCGGAGCAGCGCTGGCGCCGGGCGCGCCTGGCGCGGCGGGGGTCGCAGCGGCGCGCTGCCCAGTTGGCTGCCACGGAACAGGTTTGACCGCGCTGCCGGGTGGCAGCATCTGCAGCTTCTGGAAGCCGTCCACCATCACCTGCTCACCAGCCTTCAAGCCTGAGAGCACCACCCAGCGGGAGTTCTGCGCCGAGTCGATCTTGATCTTGCGGGTCTCAAGCTTTCCGTCCGCGCCTACCACCATCACGGTGTCGCCTTGCGCGCTGCGCGTCACCGCCTGCTGCGGAAGCGTGATGGCATTGGTGACTTCCGCTTGCTCCAGTTCGACCCGGACGTAGAGGCCAGGCAACAGCCGCCCCTTGGGATTGGGCACTTCGGCGCGCAAGGTGATTTGACCGCTGGTCGGATCCACGGACAGGTCAGAGAAAAGCAGCTTGCCAGGTTGCTCGTACTCAGACCCGTCTTCCAGAATCACCCGCACAGCGGCCGCGTTCTCGCCGTTGGCTTTTCTGAATTGGCCGCCATCCATTGCCTTTTGCAGCTTGAGCACATCGCCAGCAGACTGCGTGAAGTTGACAAACATGGGGTCGATTTGCTGCACCACGGCAAGCGGCGTGGCTTCGCCCTGACCGACCAGTGCACCTTCAGTGACCAGCGCGCGGCCGATGCGGCCGGAAATGGGCGCCTTCACGTTGGCGTAGCCCAGCGTGATGCGGCTTGTTTGCACGGCGGCCTTGCCGGCCGCCACTTCCGCCCGGGCCTGCTGTTGTGCGTTAACCGCGTTGTCATATTCCTGCTGGCTGACCGCATTGGCGGCCAAAAGCGGCTTGTAACGCCCGGCCAAGCCGTTCGCCTGCGTCAGGTTGGCTTCCGCCCGGGCGAGCGTGGCTTGTGCAGTCTGCAGCGATGCGGCATAGGGCGCGGCGTCAATCTTGAAGAGCGGCTGACCCGCCTTGACCTCACTGCCCTCGCGAAACAGGCGCTTCTGAACGATGCCGGCGGCACGCGCTCGCACCTGTGCTACGCGAGATGCTTCAAGCCGACCCGGAAGCTCCGTGACCAGACCGACGTTGCCAAGCTGCACGGTCACTACTCCCACTTCCGGTGGAGGCATGCCGCCGCCCGGTGGACCCTTGGCAGCGGGCTCTTCAGATTTGCCGCAGGCTGCCAGCACAAGCGTCAGCAACACGCCGGCAGCGACCAGGCCGCCCCTTGCGCGGCCAGCGGGACGATCGGCCACGCGGACCATGAAGGTGGACGGCAAAACGGTCATGGTTCACTTTCGAAAAAGGGGGCGGCAAGTACTGCCGCGAGACGCGCGAGTTTAGGGAAAGCGCGCAAAACGCGTCGGGCAAGGCACGGGCGGAACCCAGAAAAGCAAGACGCGAGTATACATACATACTAGAATGTATATAAAAAACAGGTCATCGTTCGGCCCGCCCGTGGGTCGAGAATCACCAAGCACGAAAGGCAGCCACCCATGGCCCGCAGAACCAAGGAAGATGCTCAGGCCACTCGAGCCGCATTGATGGATGCTGCCGAGCATTTATTTCAGGCGTGTGGCGTAGCGCGCACATCGCTGGGCGACATTGCCGCCCAAGCGGGGGCCACTCGGGGCGCTATTTACTGGCACTTCAAGGACAAGGCGGATCTGTTCAACGCCATGATGGAGCGCGTGACCTTGCCGTTGGCCCAGTCACTGCAGTCTGCCGACTTCGCCAGCGCAGCCGACCCAGCGCAGACACTGCGCGCGGCTATTCTTGAGGCCTTCGCGCGCATCGAGGGCGATGCACAGATCACGCGTGTGCTGCAGATCGCCACCCACCGCGTCGAGTTCACCGAGGAGCTCATCGCAGTGCAACAACGCCAGCTGCTGATGCAGGGTCAGTCGCTGGAAAAAATGTCTACTGGACTGGAGCGCGCCTTCAAGGTACGTGAACTGACGCCCGCGCTGCCTGTGCAGGTCGCGGCGCTGGGGCTTCAGGCGCTGCTCGAAGGTGTGCTCTACCAGTGGCTGCTGAGCCCCGGTCGCTTCGCGCTGGTGGGAACAGTGACCAGCACGCTCGATGTCTACCTCAAGGGACTTGAGCTGACTTCGGTCACTGAAAAATAAGCAGCCGAATCAAGGAACCGACGCACCGGCCTCGTACCAGCGCCCAATCAGCGCGCGCTCTTCATCGGTTATTTGCGTCGCGTTGTTCATGGGCATCAGCTTTTGCACCACCACTTGCTGGTAGATCGCCTGGGCATGCTGCTTGACGAGCGTCGGAGAATCGACGCGCATGTTCTTCATCTGCACTTGAGCGCCGTGGCAGAGATAACAACGCTGTTCCAAAATTTTCTGCACTTTTTCATAGCCTATTTGGCCCACAACGCTTTCTGAACCTGCGCCAGCAGCTATTGAAACAGGAGCATTCACTTGAGCCGGCGGTACGGCGACGGCTGGCGCTGGCCGCAGCCAGATGATGGTGCCCATGATCACCGCGATGCCCACCAGTGCGTAGCCCAACGGATTGCCATTGCGCCCCAGTTTGTAGCCGTGTCGCATGACGAAGAATTGGCGGATAGCCGCGCCGGCAAACATCATCAGTATCAAGATCAACCAGTTCTGCGGGTGGCTCCAGGTAAAGCTGTAGTGGCCGCTCAGCATGGAAAACAACACCGGCAGAGTGAAGTAGGTGTTGTGCACGCTGCGCTGCTTGCCGCGCTTGCCGTGGATCGGGTCAACCGGCGCTCCCGCTTTGATTTGGGCCACCACGGTGCGCTGGCCGGGAATGATCCAGAAGAACACGTTGGCGCTCATGGCAGTGCCGATCATGGCGCCGACCAGCAGAAACGCAGCGCGTCCCGCAAACCAGTGGCAGGCAAGCCATGCCGCCGCGCAAACCAGCACCGCCACCAGCGCGCCGACGATGGCATCGCCGTTTTTCTTCTGGCCAAACACGCGGCAGATAGCGTCGTACAACAACCAGAAGACGACCAGGAAGGCCAGCGCCACAGCAATCGCCTCTGCTGGCGCCCAGACCATCTTCGACTTGTCGATCAGGTAGGTGCTGGCGCTCCACAAATACGATACCGTGAACAGCGAAAAGCCAGTGAGCCAGGTGCTGTAAGCCTCCCAGTAAAACCAATGCAGATGCTTGGGCAGCTTGGGTGGCGCCACATTGAACTTGACCGGGTGGTAGAAGCCCCCGCCATGCACCGCCCAGAGTTCACCGCTCACACCCTGGCGCTTTTGCTCGTCGTCCTCGGGCGGCGTCAGGCTGCTGTCGAGGAAAACGAAATAGAAGGAAGAACCGATCCAGGCAATTGCGGTGATGACATGCACCCAGCGCAGTAGCAGGTTGGCCCAGTCAAAGAGATAGCTTTCCATGATGTGACCTTTGCGGCAATGGCGGTGCTCGCCGCGTGAATGGCCTGCTCACCACTGCGGGCGCTCTGAGCAGAAAGACGATGCCGCGAACACAGAGACTAACGTCCGGTCAGTCAAAACCGGAACATCAGCCCACCAGGCACCGCTGCGACAGGTTCAAAGTGTATGCAAATTCTGTGTGCAATTCCATATGCATGAAGTGCGACCCGCCTCGGGATTACCCGGTTGGCGTCCCCGGATCGCACTCAGGCGAAGGCCACAGCCGCTGAAGGAGCTGCGCCGCCACCGCCACTGCGATCACCTCGGGCTGCTTGCCGGCAATACCCGGCACACCGATCGGGCAGGTGATCTGCCCGATTTCCTGCTCAGAAAAACCGCGGTGCCGCAACCGGCTGCGAAACGTCGCCCATTTGGTCGCGCTGCCGATGAGCCCGATGCCCCGCAGATCATTCTGCGCACGCTGTCGAAGCAGGCAGGCGGCGACCACGTCCAGATCCTCAGCATGGCTGAAGCTCATGATCAGCACTTCGGACCGCGCCTCCAAGGCAGGAACGCTGGCCTGCACCGGATCGGAATGCTCACACACCACACCGGCAGGCGCGGGCGACGGAAACACTCCGTCGCGGCTGTCGATCCAGGTCAGTGCGAAGGGCAACGGCGCGAGCACGCGCGCCAGCGCGTGACCTACATGGCCGCCACCGAACAAGGCCAACGGTTGCAAAGTCGCCGACAGGCGCTCGCGCAGACCAGGCACGTCGGACGCCGCCACGCACTCGAAATGAAGGTGCATCACGCCGCCGCAGCACTGGCCCAGGCTAGGCCCCAGTGCATAACGTTGCGTTTGCGCAGCCGCGCTCACGTGCGATGCATCCGCCAGCAAGGAACGCGCCCGCTCGATGGCCTGCCATTCCACATGGCCGCCGCCGACGGTACCGATTACCTGGCCCTTGAACACAGCCATCCACGCGCCACGTTCGCGCGGAGTGGAGCCTTGCGTGCGCTCGACCAGCACCAGGCAGGCGACCTCCGTTGCCAGTGCATTCAGAAATTGGTGCAAGATTGCCATCTGATTCGCTGCCAAACATCCTTGATATGAAACCTGCCAAGCCACCACGCGCGCCCCGCCATCGCTGGTTTCGCACGGGATTGTTGGCATCCATTGCCGCGCTGATTCCCGCCTGCCGCATCGGCCCACCAGGTGACCCTGTGCTCCCTGTGTCGCAAGTGCCTGCCAGTGTGCCGCAGAGCGCGACCCCGCACACCGGTCTGGTCGATGTGGTGGGGCCGGTGCCTGGCAACGAAGGCTCGGCCCGGCCATCGTCTGCCAGCACGCCGCGCGCTTACCGGCACGACGCGGCCACCCGCCTGTACGCGCTGAACGCGCAGCGTATCTACAAAGGCAGGCTGCCCCCCATGCTCTACGCCGTGGGCGTGCTGGAAGTGGACATTGACGCCGCTGGCCGTGTGCTGCGCACGCACTGGCTGCGCGCGCCCCGCCATGCGCCGGAAGTCATAAAGGAAATTGAGCGCACGGTGCGCGCCGCAGGCCCGTACCCAGCGCCCGTCAAGATGGGCAAAGTGACTTGGACCGACACCTGGCTGTGGCACAAGAGCGGGCAATTCCAGCTCGATACGCTCACCGAGGGTCAAGACTGAGTGTTGAATCTCAGGAGCCTCGGTAAGTCGAATAGCTCCAGGGGCTGACCAACAGTGGTACGTGGTAGTGCTGGTCGGCATGCGCCACGCCGAAATCAAGACTGACCCGGCCCAAGAAATTTGGCTCCGGCAAGGCGGCGCCCTTGGATTTGAAGTAGCCCGCCACATCGAAGCTCAACCGGTAGGTGCCCGTTTTGAGCGACGCGTTGTCGAACAAGGGCGCATCGGTGCGGCCATCGCCGTTCAGCACCCATTTTTTCAGCAAGGTGGCCTGCTCTCCGTCGGTTTCGTAGAGTGCAATGTGCATGCCCGCTGCCGGGCAGCCGTGCATGGTGTCGAGGACGTGGGTACTCAGGCCCATAGGGTTTCTCCTTGTCGTGCAATGCGTCAGCAAAGGCTTTCTGTGGACCAAAAGTGTATACACTTTTTGCCAACAAGCCTATCATTGCCCCATGGAATCGTCCACCTACGCGATCGTCGAATCCCTGACACGCGCCATCATCGAACACCGCTTGCAGCCCGGCACCAAGCTGGCTGAGCAGAAGCTCGCCGACCACTTCGGCGTGTCGCGCACGCTGGTACGCCAGGCGTTGTTCCAGCTCGCGCAGAATCGGCTGGTGACGCTGGAGCCCGCCCGCGGCGCGTTCGTCTCCACGCCGTCGGCCGACGAAGCGCGGCAGGTGTTCGCGGTACGCCGCATGCTTGAGGTCGAGATGACCCGCGCGTTCGTGCGAAGCGTGTCACCCAGCAAGATCAAGGTGCTCCGCGCCCACGTCAAAAGCGAAGCCACGGCCCTCAAGGCGCAGGACGCCAGTGGACGCACCGAACTGCTCGGCGACTTCCATGTGCGCATGGCGGAACTGATGGGCAACGACGTGTTGGCCCAGCTGCTGCGCGATCTGATTTCCCGCTGCGCCCTGATCACGCTGATGTACCAAAGCGCCAGCGAAGCCGCGCATTCCCATGAGGAACACGCCGACATCGTCGCCGCGCTGGCTGCGCGTGACGAGGCTTTGGCCGTCCAGCTGATGCACACGCATTTGGAACACGTGGAAGCCAGCCTGGTCTTCGACCGCGAACAGCCGGCCAATGCGTTGTCCATGGCGCTTTCCCCTTTCTGAAGCCGCCCATGAACACCTACGACAGCACTCTGCCCTACCCGCGCGACCTGGCTGGCTACGGGCCGAATCCTCCTCATGCGCGTTGGCCAGGCGGCGCACGGATTGCGGTGCAGTTCGTGCTGAATTACGAAGAAGGTGGCGAGAACTCGGTCCTGCACGGGGATGCCGGTTCAGAGCAGTTCCTCTCGGAAATGTTCAACCCGGCGAGCTACCCAGAGCGTCACATCAGCATGGAGGGCATCTACGAATACGGCTCGCGTGCGGGTGTCTGGCGCATCCTGCGCGAGTTTGAGCAGCGCGGCGTGCCGCTCACCGTATTCGGCGTCGCCACAGCTCTGGAGCGCCATCCCGAAGTGGCCGCTGCTTTTGTGCAAGCAGGCCACGAGATCGCCTGCCACGGCCTCAAGTGGATTCACTACCAGCATGTGCCCGAAGCGGTGGAGCGCGAGCACATGCTGGAGGCCATGGCCCTCATCGAGCGCATCACCGGCACCCGGCCCGAGGGCTGGTACACCGGTCGCGACAGCCCCAATACCCGCCGCCTGGTGGCCGACTTCGGTGGCTTCGCCTACGACAGCGATTACTACGGCGACGATCTGCCGTTCTGGATGAAAGTCGAGAAGAGCGACGGCAGCACCGCGCCTCAGCTGATCGTGCCTTACACACTGGACTGCAACGACATGCGCTTTGCGCTGCCGCAGGGCTATTCGCACGCTGATCCGTTCTTCCAATACCTGCGCGACACCTTCGACGTGCTGTACGCCGAAGGCGACCCCGCCGGCCTTGACCGCCCCAAGATGATGAGCATCGGCATGCATTGCCGGTTGCTTGGGCGACCGGGCCGCATCACTGCTTTGCAGCGATTTCTGGACCACATCGCGCAGCACCAGGATGTTTGGGTCGCCCGCCGCATTGACATCGCCCGCCACTGGGCGCAGCAGTACCCAGCACCAGAACTTTGAATGTAATAGGCCGCCAGCGCCCGCCCATCAATCGCCAGCAGCTCACTTTTTGATAGGAAACTCCCATGGCTTTGACCTTGACAGAACTCAATGCAGCGAGCCCCGCACAGGCGCTCGCGGCGCTCGATGGTGTCTACGAGCATTCGCCTTGGATTGCGCAGCAGGCCCTGGCCGAGCGGCCTTTTATATCGCTCGGGCATCTCAAGCACGCCATGGCAAGCGCCGCGCGCAGCGCGCCGGCAGAGGCACAGTTAGCACTGATTCGCGCCCACCCGGAACTCGCAGGCAAGGCGATGGTGAGCAAGACACTCACCGCCGAATCCACGCAAGAACAAGGCACAGCCGGCCTCACCAACTGCACGCCGGAAGAATTTGCGCGCATTCAGCAGCTCAACCAAGACTACAACGCGCGCTTTGAATTCCCGTTCATCGTCGCGGTGCGAGGACCGCGGGGCACAGGCCTGACCGTAATCCAGATCATCGAAACCTTTGCCCGGCGCCTGGACAACCACCCGGACGTCGAGCGGGCCGAAGCGCTGCGCAACATCCACCGCATTGCAGAGATGCGCCTGGCCGACAAATTCGACGCGCAGCCCGCCCTCGGCAACGCGGTCTGGGACTGGCACGAATCGCTCGCCCGGCATTCCGAGCCCGACTACGCCCAGCGCGGCGAGCTCACGGTGACCTACCTGACCGACGCCCACCGCGCCTGCGCCCAGCGCATCAGCCACTGGATGCGCGACTGCGGCTTTGACGAAGTAGAAATCGACGCTGTCGGAAACGTGGTGGGCCGCTACCACGCGTCTACCCCTGACTCGAAAACGCTGCTTACCGGGTCCCACTACGACACCGTGCGCAACGGTGGCAAATACGACGGGCGCCTCGGCATCTTCGTGCCCATGGCCTGCGTGCGCGAGTTGCACCGAGCGGGAAAGCGCCTGCCCTTCGCCATCGAAGTGGTCGGTTTCGCAGAGGAGGAAGGTCAGCGCTACAAGGCGACCTTCCTCGGGTCAGGCGCGCTCATCGGGCACTTCAACCCGGCTTGGCTGGAGCAACAGGATGCTGATGGCGTCACCATGCGGGCCGCCATGGAAGGCGCCGGTCTGTGCATTGCCGACATTCCCAAACTCCAGCGCGACCCGGGACGCTACCTGGGCTTCGTCGAAGTGCACATTGAGCAAGGCCCGGTGCTCAATGAGCTCGACCTGCCGCTCGGCGTGGTCACGTCCATCAATGGCAGCACGCGCTATGTAGGCGAGATGGTCGGCATGGCCTGCCACGCCGGCACCACGCCCATGGACCGAAGGCGCGACGCGGCCGCAGGCGTGGCCGAACTGCTGCTCTACGTGGAGCAGCGCGCTGCGCAAGACGGCGATTCGGTTGGCACGGTCGGCGTGCTGGCCGTGCCCAGTGGCTCCATCAATGTGGTCCCTGGGCGCTGCCAGTTCTCGCTCGATCTGCGCGCGCCCAACGATGCCCAGCGCGATGCGCTGAACGACGACGTGCTGGCGCGCGCCAAGGCGATTGCGGAGCGGCGCGGCCTGCAATTGAAGCTGGAAGAAACCATGCGCGCCGCCGCTGCGCCCAGCGCGCCGGACTGGCAACAGCGCTGGGAGCACGCAGTGCAGTCGCTCGGCGTTCCGGTCTTTCGCATGCCCAGCGGGGCGGGCCACGACGCCATGAAGCTGCACGAAGTCATGCCGCAAGCCATGCTGTTCGTGCGCGGCGAAAACGCCGGCATCAGCCACAACCCGCTGGAGTCGAGCTCCAGCGAAGACATAGAACTGGCGGTGCGCGCGTTCGGCCACCTGCTCGACCAACTTGCCAAGGACACCGCATGACCGACCAGGCCCCCATCACCCCAGCGGCCGACTACGCCGCCATCGACGCCTGGATCGACGCGCATTTCGACGAAGAAGTAGCGTTCCTGCAGGCGCTGGTGCGCGTGCCGACAGACACACCGCCCGGCAACAACGCGCCGCACGCTGAGCGCACCGCTGAGCTGCTGCAGCCGATGGGCTTCGAGGCGGAGCGCCATCCGGTACCGCAGGCAGAAGTGGAGGCCTACGGCATGCAGTCGATCACCAACCTGATCGTGCGCAGGCCCTACGGCCCGGCAGGCAGCGGGCGCACCGTGGCCCTCAACGCCCATGGCGACGTCGTGCCACCGGGCGAAGGCTGGACGCACGACCCATACGGCGCCGAGATCGAAGGCGGCACCATGTACGGCCGCGCCACAGCGGTGAGCAAAAGCGATTTCGCTAGCTTCACTTTTGCGGTGCGCGCGCTGGAGGCCGTCGCCAAACCGAGCCAAGGCGCGGTCGAACTGCACTTTACTTACGACGAAGAATTTGGCGGTCTGCTCGGCCCCGGCTGGTTACTGCAGCACGGCCTGACTCGGCCCGACCTGTTGCTGGCGGCCGGCTTCTCCTATGAAGTGGTCACCGCACACAACGGCTGCCTGCAAATGGACGTCACGGTCCACGGCAAGATGGCGCACGCGGCTATTCCGGGCACCGGCGTGGACGCACTGCAAGGCGCTGTGCACATCCTGAACGCCCTTTATGCGCTGAACGAGGGTTACCAGCAGGTGCGCTCCAAAGTATCCGGCATTACCCACCCCTACCTGAACGTGGGCCGCATTGAAGGCGGCACCAACACCAACGTGGTCCCCGGCACCGTGAGCTTCAAGCTCGACCGGCGCATGATTCCCGAAGAAAATCCGGCCGAGGTAGAGGCTGCGATTCGTACCTGCATCACCCAGGCGGCGGCCGAGAAGCCGGGCATCACAGTCGACCTGCGCCGCATGCTGCTGGCCAACGCCATGACACCGCTCGCCGGCAATCAACCGTTGGTCGACGCACTACAAAAACACGGTGCGGCCGTGTTCGGTGAAACGCCTCCCGCAGTGGGCACACCGCTGTACACCGATGTGCGGCTCTATGGCGAATACGGCATCCCCGGCGTGATCTATGGCGCGGGGCCACGCACCGTGCTGGAGTCCCATGCGAAACGCGCAGACGAACGGCTGAACCTCGAAGACCTGCGTCGTGCCACCAAAGTGGTAGCACGCACGCTGAGCGACTTGTTGGCCTGAACGCCGGCGAGAGATGCCGCGCTGATTGGCTGATTGGCTGATTGGGCGCGCTTGCTTCTCGATCACGAAGCCGCGTTACGTTACGTTGCATGCGGAGCGACTCATGAGCGGGCACCACCCCTACACTCGTCGGCACCCTTGACGCGGTGGGCCTTGCGGCGCACGGCAAGGGCATAAAAATATGTGTCCAACCGCCGCAGCCTGGCCCTGTCCGCATCACTTGGTGAGGGCTGCCTGGCGAACGGCACGATCTTGAGAGAGGCAAACCTGACATGAAAATCCGAAACACATTGCTCGCCAGCAGTATGGCTCTGGCGCTGCTGAATCTGGCGGCCTGCGGCTCCGCACCGCCCGCCGCATCTGCGCCGCCTGCTGCAGTTGTCCAGCAGAGCGCGTCTGCGAAAGCTGCCAGTGCCGCCTATGACTTCGATATGGATGTGTTCCACCCGGTGGTGGCGCACAACGGCATGGTCGCCACTGAGCAGGCCTTGGCCTCGCAGATTGGCCTCGACATTCTGAAGGCCGGCGGCAACGCGGTGGATGCCGCGGTGGGCATCGGTTTTGCACTGGCGGTGGCTCTGCCGAATGCTGGCAACCTCGGCGGTGGCGGTTTCATGATGGTGTATGACGCTCGCACCCAAAAAAGCGTGGCGCTCGATTTCCGCGAAGTGGCGCCGAGCCAGTTCACGCGCGACATGTACCTCGACACCAAGGGCAACGTGATTGACGGCAAATCGCTCTATACGCCTTATGCCGTCGGCGTGCCCGGCACGGTGGCCGGCATGGAGCATGCCCTCAAGCGGTGGGGCAGCATGCCGCTGGCACAGGTGGTTGCTCCGGCCGCTGCGCTTGCCGAGCGCGGGTTTCCGGTGAGCGAAACGCTGGCCAAGGTATTGGAGCAAGAGCAGAAAAACATGGGCAAGTGGGCTGCCACCAAGGCCATCTTCTGGAAGAACGGTGCTCCTTTGAAGGTGGGTGACCCGTTGGTGCAAAAGGACCTGGCCGCCTCCATGCGCCTGATCGGCAAGGAAGGCGCCAAGGCTTTCTACGAGGGCAGCATTGCCCAGAAGATCGCAGCTGAAATGGCCCCGCACGCAGGTGCTCTCACGGCCGCTGATCTGCGCGGCTACAAGGTGGTGGAGCGCGAACCCACGCACGGCACCTACCGCGGTTACGAAATCGTGACCATGCCACCTCCGTCCTCCGGCGGCCCGCATCTGGTGCAAATACTCAACATGCTGGAGCCGCTGCCGCTCAAGCAGTGGGGCGCCAACAGCGCGCAGACCATCCACTACATGGCTGAGAGCATGAAGCTCGCGTATGCCGACCGCTCCGAGTATCTGGGCGACCCCGACTTCGTGAAGATCCCGCTCAAAGGACTGACGTCCAAGCGCTACGCAGATTCGCTGCGCCAGGCGATTGACCCCAACCAGGCACGTTCGGCCAAGGCCATCAAACCCGGCAAACCCCAACCGTATGAGAGCGACCAGACCACGCACTATTCGGTGGTCGACAAGGCTGGCAATGCCGTGGCCGTGACCTACACCCTCAACACGAACTTCGGCAGCGGCATCGTGGCCACCGGGACCGGCATCATGCTGAACAACGAGATGGACGACTTTTCTGCCAAACCCGGTGTAGCCAATGCCTACGGCCTGGTCGGCGGCGAGGCCAACAGCGTTGCGCCTGGCAAACGGCCTTTGTCGTCGATGACGCCTACCATGGTGCTCAAGGATGGCAAGCCAGCGCTGGTCACCGGCAGCCCGGGCGGCGCACGCATCATCACCACCGTGCTGCAGACCGTGATCAACACCATCGACTTTGACATGAACCCTGCCGAGGCGGCGGCCACACCGCGCGTGCACCACCAGTGGACACCGGACGAACTGCGCATCGAAAAAGGTCTGAGTCCTGACACCATTGCCCTGCTCAAGCAGCGCGGCCACAACGTTGCGCTCAAGGCCTCCATGGGCCGCACGCAGACCATCGCCGTCAAGGGCGGTGTGCTATTCGGCGCGTCGGACCCACGCAACCCGGACGGCAAGACCCTCGGGTACTGAAGCCCGGTAGAGACGCGGGTAGAGACGCGGGCAGAGCCAGCGTCTGCCCTCCATCAAAAAAAGCCGCCGCACAAGGCGGCTTTTTCATTGGGGATTTGCACAGGGCGCATTCATCGGCACGGGTACGACATTTACTCAACCTCGCACAACACTACTATTTCGATAGCTTCTCACGCTTTACGCATAAGCGCTAGAGGCCAATTTCACCATTTTTTCCATCCGGGATGGGGCTGAAAGCACACAGCGCTGCGGCGCCACCAATTCTCGCTGCGCTCGCAAAAGCGCCGCCTACAGGGTTTCCGCTAGCCCAATTTTCAGAGGTTTTGTATACACTTTTTGTATGGAGTCAGTCCTGAGGGCGTGTGGGCCTGTGCATCACACCTGCTCGCGCTTCACACCGTTCAACCGTTTTGCCTTAGCAAAGGAACGCACCATGTCCACCACTGTCCATCCAGTCGACGAACACCTGCCGCTAGGCCGCCTGACTGCGCTCGGCCTGCAGCACGTGCTCGTGATGTATGCAGGCGCTATTGCGGTGCCGCTGATCGTGGGGCGAGCGCTCAACCTCTCTCCAGACCAGGTTGCCAAGCTGATCTCGGCCGACCTGTTCGTCTGTGGACTGGTCACGCTGATCCAGGCCTTGGGCGCCACGCAGTGGTTCGGCATCCGGCTGCCGGTGATGATGGGGGTGACTTTCGCCTCGGTGGCGCCCAGGGTGTCCATGGCGCAAACAACAGGCGGAACCCAAGGGGCAGGATTGATCTTTGGTTCCATCATCGGCGCCGGGGTGATCTCCATCGCCATTGCCCCAGCAGTCAGCCGCATGCTGCGTTTCTTCCCGCCCGTGGTGACGGGCACCA
>JBBSRE010000035.1:0-14483 GCA_038243365.1 Burkholderiales bacterium
CCCCCCGCGCCCCCGCCCGCCGCCGCCGGCGCGGCGCTCGCCGCGCGCAGCGCAGGCCAGCCCGGCCATGTGAACTAGAACACCGTTCCCTGCGTGATCTACACGCACCCGGAAATTTCCTGGGTCGGCCGCACTGAGCAGCAGCTCAAGGAAGAGGGCGTGGCTTACAAGGCCGGAACCTTCCCGTTCCTGGCCAACGGCCGCGCTCGCGCGTTGGGCGACACCGCCGGCATGGTGAAGATTCTGGCCGATGCAACGACCGACGAAATCCTGGGCGTTCACATCGTCGGGCCACAGGCCAGCGAACTGATCGCGGAAGCAGTGGTGGCCATGGAGTTCAAGGCAAGCAGTGAGGACATCGCCCGCATCTGTCATGCACACCCCACCTTGTCAGAGTCGATGAAGGAAGCAGCGCTGGCGGTGGACAAGCGCACACTGAACTTTTGAGACCGGAAACTTTAAGCGAAATAGGCTTCTAGCGCTTATCCAGTAAGCGCCAGCAGCTATACATTCGATAGCAAAGGTCCGCGTGTCTGATTCCGTCATTGCAGCCTACCGCGCCGAGCTGGCAGCCAAAGGCTATGTCAGCGATCCAGCGCAGGAACGCGCCGTAACGGCCCTGCAGCGCTGCGCCGACGACTGGGCGAACTACAAAGCCAAGCGCTCCAGTGCACTCAAAAAGCTGATCCACCGTCCTGACGTTCCGCGCGGCGTGTACATGTACGGCGGAGTGGGGCGCGGCAAAAGCTTCCTGATGGATTGCTTCTTCAATGCCGTGCCGATCAAGCGCAAGGTGCGCCTGCATTTTCATGAGTTCATGCGTGAGGTGCACCGCGAGCTGGCGGGATTGCAGGGCACGGCGGACCCTCTCGACGTGCTGGGCGCTCGTATGTCCAAGCGCTACAAGCTGATTTGCTTCGATGAATTTCATGTGTCGGATATCACCGATGCGATGATCCTGTACCGGCTGCTGGCGGCGCTGTTTGCCAATGGCGTCGGTTTTGTCACCACGTCAAACTTCGAGCCTGACGGCTTGTATCCCAACGGCCTGCACCGTGACCGCATCCTGCCGGCGATTGCGCTGCTCAATGAGCGGCTGCAGGTCGTCAACGTCGACAATGGCATCGACTACCGCGCGCAGACGCTGGCCCAGGTGGAGCTTTACCACACACCCTTGGGCACTCAGGCAGACGCGCTGATGTCAGAAGCGTTCGACCGCCTGGCTGAGGTGAAGGACGAGGCGCCCGAGCTGCACATTGAAGCCCGCGTTATCACTGCGCGGCGCAAAGCAGGCGGGGTGGTCTGGTTTGACTTCCGCACGCTGTGTGGTGGTCCGCGCTCTCAGAACGACTATTTGGAAATCGCCACGCAGTTTCACACCGTGTTCCTGTCCGACGTGCCGCACATGCCTGTCAGCATGGCCTCGCCTGCGCGCCGCTTCACCTGGCTGATAGACGTTCTGTACGACCGGCGGGTCAAACTCATCTTGTCAGCCGAGGTGCCGCCAGAAGAGCTCTACACCGAAGGCCCACTGGTGCACGAGTTTCCGCGCACCATTTCGCGTCTCAACGAAATGCAGTCGCAGGAATATTTGGCTTTGAAGCGACGCGACGTTGACACTGGTTTGACCTGAAGGAGTGGAGATGGGAACGATGGCGACGACCTTTTTAAGCGTTCGCAGCCTGGCGCAAGCGGTAAGGTTGGTGGGCCTTCTTTTGGTGATTTCCAGTACGCAAGCTGCCGCCAAGAGTGGCCAGCTTGTGAACGATCTGCGTGGCCCCATGAGTGAGTCGGCCGCTCCGCGCTCGCAAGAACCAAAAGAACAGCACGCAAGCCGGCACGCTGACGTGGACAGAACCCTCGCGCGGGACGAAGCAAACTGCTACCAGCTGTTTGCTGTGAACGGCTGCCTACTGGAGGCGCGTGCCCGGGCGCGCGCGGAGCGAGCAGAGATAGACGAGCGCGAGCGCCTTGAAAAGGCCGCGGATCGACAGGCTCGCAGCGAGGCACTGCAGCGCGAACGAGCATCGCGTCAGACTGGCCCTACCGGTGCTACCGGCCTTACAGGCCCTGCCGAAGGGAACGTGAATCCGCCAAGCGAAAACGCTTCAGGCCCCAGCCACGCCAAACCGCCACGCCCACCGCGCCCCCTGCATGAAGGCTCCAAGGCGAAGCTGCCACTACCAAAGGCCGCCCCATCGTTGCCCCATTCCGACATCCAGACTCCGCGCCAGGACCGCGTAGCTGGTGAGACGCAGCACGACCCGCGCGAGCAGCGCGTGAGTGCCCAGACGCAGCGAGAGCACCGCGCAAGTGCCCAGACGCAGCGCCCGCGTGCCCAGACGCAGCGCGACGAGCGCGCAGCGTCGCAAATCCAGCGCGATATGCGCGCGCGCCGCGCCCGAGCGCAGCTGCTTGAAAAGCGCGCCGCGGCACATCGGCGCCAAGCATCTATCGAACAGCGACGGCAGCTACGTGAAGCCAAGGGCCATGTGCTGCCATTGCCGCTCGCGCCCGTTGGCATTCAAGAAGCACTCTGATTCCCGCAGTGAGGCGGATAGCGACCTTGCCGGTCAGGCGAATGCAGGGCCGAGTGGCACGCAGTTGTTACACCGACGCAATGTTGCTGAAAGGCTTTAAGCCCTTGAGCGGCTTGACCGATTGCTCGGGCAGGGCCTCGATCTTGACGATGGCTAGGGACAAATTGTCGCCACCTCCACGAGCGCGCATGCGCGCCTTGTCAATCAGAAATTCCGTCGCTTCGCGCGGCGTGAGCGAGTCCACCACTGAGGCGAGCTCTGAAGGCGAAAAGTAATGCCACACGCCGTCACTGCAAGAGAGCAGCACATCGCCAGGTAAAAGTTGCGAGATGGCGTGCGTTGCGATTGGTGGATCGCTTTCGGTACCCAAGCAACCCACCAGAATATTGGAATGCGGGTGCACGTTGGCTTCCGCCTCGGTAATCTCGCCGCGGTCTACCAGCGCCTGCACGTAAGAGTGGTCGATGGTACGTTTGACCATGACGCCGCCCCGGAAGTGGTAGATGCGTGAATCGCCTGCATGCGCCCAGTAGCAATCACCTCGCGGGTTAATCAAAAACGCTGCGATCGTGCTGTGAGGCTCCTGCTCAGCAGTGATGGCCGTGAGCCGGATCACAATATGCGCTTCCTGCACCATCGTGGCCAGCACGGTGCAAGGGTCGTCGGACTCAGGATCGTAGCGGTCGAAAAGCTGCTGCGCCGTCATCATCACTTGGTCAGAAGCCTTGCGTCCGCCGCTCCGCCCGCCCATGCCGTCGGCCAGAATGGCCAACACACAGCCGTTGTAGCGAGCATGAGGAATCAGCAAGACTTGATCCTGCTGGTACTCGCGATCACCCCTGTGGATGCCCGTGGATGCGGTGAGACGGAACGCTTTCGACATGCAGCAGATTGTGACCGAATGTCTGCAGCGTGTGCGCATGGCGGATAGCAGTCGCTCCTTATGATCCGAACCAGTGTGTAATTTGCCTTTTTTTGTGGCCTTTTGGCCCTTCACAACCGCCTTGGGTGAAGCCGCCTGGGGTCTCCTTTCTCGCGTCATGCGCTTGACGGAATGCCCGAGCTTGAAGCGGCTGTGCGTATGACGGCGCGTCGTGTGGCATTGGTGCCGGGAAACGACGCAGCACATGACGGCTCCGATCTGGCGCAACAGGTGTCGGATGCGCTTGGCGACCGCGGCGCGCTGGCACGGTTGCAGCCAGGCTTCTTGCCGCGGGCCGGTCAGATCGAGATGGCTGTGGCCGTGGCGCAAGCCATTGCAACGCACACTGCGCTGGTGGTGGAAGCAGGCACCGGCGTTGGCAAGACTTTCGCCTATCTGGTGCCGGCCCTTTTGAGCGGCGAACGTGTGGTGGTGTCCACGGCTACCAAGGCGCTGCAAGATCAGCTGTACGGCCGCGACTTGCCGCACGTGTTGCAGGCGCTTGACCTCCCCATGCGCACTGCGATGCTCAAGGGTCGACCCAGCTATCTGTGCACGCACCGCTTGCACGCCGCGCGCCAAGCCGAGCCGCCAGGGGGACCGCACGAACGTGGGTTGGCTGAGGTAGAACTGTGGGCGCAAGCGACACGCACGGGCGATCTTGCTGAACTACCGCAGTTGGATGAACGCTCGGGTCTGGCAGCGCTGGTGTCTTCTACGCGGGACAACTGCCTCGGCGTCGCTTGCCCGCATGTGCGCACCTGCCATGTCAACCAGGCAAGGCGTGACGCAATGGCAGCCGACATTGTGGTGGTCAATCACCATCTGCTGTTTGCCGACATGGCTGTGCGCGAAGCCGGAGTGGCCGAGCTGGTTCCAAACGCAGGCGTGGTGGTGGTGGACGAAGCCCATCAGCTCAACGACATTGGCCTGCAGTTCCTTGGCGATCACTGGGGGAGCGCGGCGCTGCGTGATCTGGCGCGCGATCTGGTGAACGTGGCACGGCCTGCCGCGCTGGGCATGGCGGACTGGAATGCCCTGGCGACTGCCGTGGAATCCAGCGCCGCACGACTGCTGCACCTTGCGCGCACCGCAGGAGCTCCCGGCAGACACGCCTGGACCACGCTGAAGAATAAGGCGCCTCCGTCTGCCTTGGTGGGCGCTGACACGCTCGAAGCTGGTCGGGACGACGGTTGGGGTTGGCAAGCTGAAGCGCACGACGCCGGCGCTCCGGAGGGTGTAGAGCCCAACAACTGGCGGGAGGCACTCGCGTCCAGCAGCCAATGCCTGCATGACTGCGCACAAGCGCTGGCGCAGGCCTGCCAGACCGCTCCAGTGCTCGTTCCAATGGCTGAGCGTTGCGATGACCTTTGCATCGAGGTGGACCTCTTTGCTGCGCCGTCGCATGCGTCATCGGTCCGCTGGATGGAACTGAGCCGCGACGCCTTTCGTCTGGTCGAATCACCACATGACGTGGCCGCCTCACTGCGCGGCCGGCTGATGCGCCAGACGACTTTGCCGCAGCCATCCGGACCGCAAGACAAAGAGGCCGCTGCAGGCGCGTTCGCTTCAGAAGGCCGCGAATGTGGCCAAACGGCGTGGATTTTCACCTCCGCGACGCTTGGCGACGACAAAAACCTGGATTGGTTCACAGAACCGTGCGGGTTGCAGGATGCGCGAACCCTGCGCGTTGAAAGCCCTTTCGACTACGCGGTGCAAGCCGCGCTGTATGTGCCGGTCGATGCGCCCGCGCCGTCCGATGGCGCACACAGCCCCTGGGTAGCGGAGCTGGCGGCACGCGCTGCGTTGGCGCTGAGCGGCCGCACCTTGGTATTGACCACCACCCTGCGCGCGCTGCGTACCGTAGGGGATGCGCTTCGAGCTCAGCTCTCCAGCCAGGCGCAGGTCACAGTGCTGGTGCAGGGCGAAATGCCCAAACGGTGGCTGATGGAGCGCTTTCGCGCTGGCAACGCCGACGGCGCGCCAGGCTGCGTGTTGGTGGCATCCGCCAGCTTCTGGGAAGGATTCGACGTACCCGGGGAAAGTCTGCAGCTGGTCATCATTGACAAGCTGCCGTTTCCGCCGCCGGGCGATCCTTTAGTGGTCGCCCGCATGCAGCGGGTGGAGTCCGCCGGGCGCAATGCCTTTGCACACCACGCGGTGCCAGAAGCCGCCGTCGCGTTGCGCCAGGGCGCGGGCCGGTTGATTCGAAGCGAGACCGATCGCGGCATCCTGGTGGTGTGCGACCGGCGACTGGCGGAGAAGGGATACGGCAAGCGGCTGCTGCGAGCATTGCCCGCAATGCGCCGCTTGGAGGGCGCTCAGGCGTTCGACGAAGCGATTGGCGAGCTGGTCGCCCCTGTCCAGCCTGTAGGGCCCGCCTGACTTACCAGACTTTCCACCAAGGTTCGTCTTTCTTTTTGAAACCCTTGGTGGGGTAGGTGCTGTTGGGGTAACTGGTAGCCAGCACGCGGCGGGCATCGTCCCGCAGCTGCGTCATGCCCAGCGCATCGTACGACTGCGACAAGATATAGAGCGCTTCTTCACTCGCTGGCACCGCGTCGTACTCAGACACCGCCCGCTGTGCGCGGCCAATCGCTGCCACGTAAGCGCCCCGCTTGTAGTAGTAGCGCGCCACGTGCACTTCGTATTGCGCCAGCGAATTGACGATGTAAACCATGCGTTCCCGGGCATCCTGCGCATAACGCGAATTGGGGAAACGGGTGATCAATTCACGGAAGGATTCGTACGAATCCTTGGCCGCCTTCTGGTCGCGCTCGGAAAGGTCTTGATCGGATAGCCACGAGAACAGGCCCAGGTCATCATTGAAATTGATGATGCCTTTGAGATAGAGCGCGTAGTCCAGCGCGGGGCTGGCTGGGTGCAGCTTGATGAAACGATCCAAGGTCGCCAGCGCCTGGGCTTTTTCCTTGCCCTTGTAAAGCGCATAGGCCTTATCGAGCTGAGCTTGTTGGGCTTGCGGCGTACCGGCCGCGCGGCCTTCCAGTTTTTCCAAGAGCGGGACCGCCTTGTCGTAGCCGCCGCTGCTCAGCTCATCGCGTGCTTCCGCTGCGATCTTCTCGGTCGACCAGTTCGCTGTCTTGTCGATGTCCTTGTTGGCACATCCCACCAGCAATGTGGCTGCGGTGAGCAAGGCGAGTAGGGGAGCAGGGGGCGCACGCAGCATGGCAGGCAGCTTTCAAACGGGTACGGGAGGAGGCGTCAGACTAGGAGAGGGCGCGCAGCACCGCAGGGGCGCTGCGCAAAAAAGCATTCTACCGGCCGCATAAGGGGGGTTAACGGTACCGCGAAGGACGGCTTGGGAGGGCTTTCTACAATCGCTCCATGTTTGTCCATTTGCGCCTTCACACTGAATTTTCTGTCGTCGATGGCACCGTGCGCATCGACGAAGCGGTGGCCGCGGCCGCGGCCGACGGTCAGCCCGCTCTCGCGATCACGGATCTCAGCAATCTGTTTGGTGCGGTCAAGTTTTACAAAGCCGCACGCGGCAAAGGTATCAAGCCGCTGCTCGGCGCTGAGGTGTTTCTCGAAGGGGACGCTGGGACCGCTCCCTCGCGCATGCTGCTGTTGGTGCAGGGCGCGCAAGGCTACCTGCACCTGTCTGAGTTGCTGGCACGTGCATGGACACGCAGCCCGTCCAAAACCCAGGCCGTGGTGCAGTGGCAATGGCTAGAAGAACTGGGCGAGGGGCTGATCGCGCTGTCTGGTGCGCAGGCAGGCCCTGTGGGGCAGGCCTTGCTGCGGGGCGATTGCTCAGCAGCAGCAGCCATGGCATTGCGGCTTGCCACGGTGTTTCCGCATCGGTTCTACCTTGAAGTGCAGCGTGCGGGTCGCGCTGACGACGAAGCGTATGTGGTGGCAGCTGCCCAACTCGCCGCCCGCCTCGAGCTGCCACTCGTGGCCACACACCCGGTCCAGTTCGCTCAAGAAACCGACTACGAGGCCCATGAAGCCAGGGTGTGCATCTCTGAGGGCGAAATCCTTGGCAACGCCCGGCGGGTGCGCCGCTTTACCCGCGAGCAGTATTTCAAGTCCAGCGCGCAAATGCAGGCCCTGTTTGCTGATTTACCGGCGGCTCTGGCCAACACGGCCGAGATTGCCAAGCGTTGCAATCTCTCACTTGTGCTCGGCAAGCCACAACTGCCTGATTTTCCGACCCCGGGAGGCATGCCGATTGCAGACTACTTCCGGCAGGCGTCGCTAGATGGGCTGGAAGATCGTCTGGCCCACCTGTACCGCGACATCGCCGAGCGCGACCGCCAGCGCCCACGCTATATGGAACGACTGGAATTCGAGCTGCAAACCATTTTGAAAATGGGGTTCCCTGGCTACTTCCTGATCGTCGGTGACTTCATCAACTGGGCCAAGAAAAACGGCTGTCCGGTAGGGCCTGGCCGCGGCTCAGGTGCCGGCTCGCTGGTGGCGTACTCGCTCAAGATCACCGACCTGGACCCGCTGGAGTACCAGCTCTTGTTCGAGCGCTTTCTCAACCCCGAGCGGGTGTCCATGCCCGACTTCGATATCGATTTCTGCCAGAGCAACCGCGACCGCGTCATTGATTACGTGAAAGACAAATACGGCAAGAACGCCGTGAGCCAGATCGCCACCTTCGGCACCATGGCTGCACGCGCCGCCATTCGCGACGTGGGGCGTGTGCTGGATATGAGCTACACGTTTTGCGACGGAATCAGCAAGCTCATCCCCAACAAGCCCGGCCAGCACATCACCATTGCTGGCGCGATCGAGGCCGAGCCCATCCTGGCTGAACGGCTAGCGCGCGAGGACGAGGTAAAAACCCTTCTCGCGCTGGCACAAAAGCTCGAAGGCATGACCCGCAACGTCGGCATGCACGCTGGCGGGGTGCTGATTGCGCCCGGCAAGCTCACCGATTTCTGCCCGCTGTACCAGCAACCTGGAAGCGAGTCGGCGGTCAGCCAGTACGACAAGGATGATGTCGAAGCCATCGGCTTGGTGAAGTTCGACTTTTTAGGCTTGGCGACGCTTACCATTTTGGAGATCGCGCGCGAATTCATCGTGCAGCGGCACAAAGGTCAGCAGGACTTTGCCTACGAAAACATCGCACTGGACGACGCCGCCACCTACCGCCTGTTCTCGCAGGGGAAGACGGAAGCGGTGTTCCAGTTTGAAAGCCGTGGCATGCAGGGCATGCTCAAGGAAGCCAAACCCACGCGTCTGGAAGACCTGATCGCCCTCAACGCGCTGTACCGGCCAGGGCCTATGGACCTGATTCCGAGCTTCGTGGCGCGCAAGCACGGTCGTGAGCCGGTGGAATACCCGCACCCCCTGGTGGAAGAAATGCTGTCCGAGACCTACGGCATCATGGTCTACCAGGAACAGGTGATGCAGACCGCACAGATCCTTGGCGGTTACAGCCTGGGCGGCGCTGACCTGCTGCGCCGGGCCATGGGCAAGAAGAAGATCGAGGAGATGGCGCAGCACCGCACCGTCTTCCGCGAGGGCGCCGCCAAAAACGGTCTATCGACTGAAAAGGCCGACGAAGTCTTCGACTTGATGGAGAAGTTCGCTGGGTACGGCTTCAACAAGTCGCACGCCGCCGCCTATTCGCTGCTGGCATACCACACTGGCTGGCTCAAGGTGCACTACGCCGCCGAGTTCTTCTGCGCCAACATGACGGTGGAAATGGGCGACACCGACAAGCTCAAGGTGCTGTTCGAGGACGCGCGCAAGAACTTCGGCCTGAATTTCGAGGCGCCGGATGTGAACCGTGGCACCTATAGGTTTGAACCGGTGTCAGACACGGTGATTCGCTACGGGCTGGGCGCAGTCAAAGGAACCGGCCAGCTGGCGATCGAGGCCATCGTGGCTGCTCGCGAAGGGCGGGGCGAAGGCGCGCGTGGCAGCAGCCAAGGCCCCTTCACCAGCCTGTTCGATTTTTGTGTGCGCATTGATCGCACCCGTGTCAACAAGCGCACCGTGGACGCGCTGATCAAGGCGGGCGCTTTCGACGCGCTCGAGCGCAACCGTGCAGCGCTGTCGGCGTCGCTGGACCGGGCGTTCGACTTCGCAGCCGCCACACAGGCCAACGAGCACCAGAGCGGCTTGTTTGACATGGGTGGCGAAGACACCCATGGCTGCAGCACAGAAGAGCCAAGTCTGGTGTCCGCCGCGCCTTGGGGGGTACGTGAGCAGCTCACGTGCGAAAAATCAGCACTCGGATTTTTCCTCTCGGGCCACCTCTTCGACGAATGCGCCCGCGAGGTGCGACGTTTTGTGCGCACCCCCATCGGCGAGCTGACCGACACGCGCGAGCCGCAGACCGTGGCCGGCATCGTCAGCGACTTTCGCGTTATCAACGGCCAGCGCGGGCGTCAAGCCATTTTTGTGCTCGAAGATGGCGCCAGCCGCGTTGAAGCCACCGCCAGCGACGCGCTGGTGCAGGCCCACCGGGATCTGTTCAAGGACGACGAACTGTTGGTGGTGACCGGCCGGTTGCAGCCAGGCCGCAACGGGTTCGAGGCGCGCTTTCAGGTGCAGCAGGCCAGCGATCTGGCTGCCGCGCGCTGTCGGTTTGGCAAATACTTGCGGGTGGATGTCGGCGCCCGGCCGCCAGAAGTGGCGCGGCTTTTGTCTGATTTCCCCGCCCGGCGCGAGTCCACCGAGCAGGGCGACGTGGTCCATGGTCTGCGGGTGCGCCTGGAGGTGAAATGCGCCGCGGCGGCGGATGCCGACGGTGCGGCTGCGAACGGACTCGCCATGAAGGGGGACGATGGCGGACAGGCGCCCACGCTGTGTGCTGCGGCAGCCGCCGAGCTTCAGCTCGACGACGCTGCGCGTATGTACCCCAGTGACACTGCTTTGGCCGCTTGGGCAGCGCAGGCTGAACTTGGGCAGGCCACGGTGGTCTATGACTGAAAAGCGAAGGCGCTGAGCGGGTGGCTTGAAAACGCGGTGAATGCACCAACGTCAGGAAGCCTGTGCCCTTTTCGGCACAACTCTTGCAAGTCGTCTGCCAGGCGCCCTCGGCGAGCCCTCGCTAGAATGAAATTCATGGCCACTAAACCCCCCGCACGTCCCCGCGCGCCTTCCGTCCCTACCCCCGCGAGGGAAGAGGGAGGCTCTGTAGTGCTTGAGCGCCGTACCCAGAAGACGCAGCCGCCGCAGATGTACCGCGTGCTCATGTTGAACGACGACTTCACCCCCATGGAATTCGTTATCGTGGTGTTGCAGGAGTTCTTCAGCAAGGACCGCGAGGCCGCCACGCAGATCATGCTGAAAATCCATCTCGATGGAAAAGGCGTTTGTGGGGTCTATTCGCGCGATGTGGCTGCCACCAAGGTCGATCAGGTGATGGATGCGGCCAGCAGTGCCGGTCATCCCCTTCAATGTGTGAGTGAACCGGTTGAATAACCGGCGAGTCACCCCACATACCCGTTAGTCTTTTCTGCAAGCACAAAGGAGTTCACATGATTGCTCAGGAACTGGAAGTCAGCTTGCACATGGCCTTCGTCGAGGCCCGACAGCAGCGCCACGAATTCATCACGGTCGAGCACCTGCTGCTCGCACTGCTGGACAACCCGAGCGCGGCTGAAGTTTTGCGCGCATGTTCGGCCAACATCGATGATCTGCGTTCATCGCTTGCTAACTTCATTAAGGACAACACCCCGCAGGTGGCAGGGTCCGATGAAGTAGACACGCAGCCCACGCTGGGTTTTCAGCGGGTGATTCAGCGCGCCATCATGCATGTGCAGTCCACCGGCAGCGGCAAGAAGGAAGTCACCGGCGCCAATGTGCTGGTGGCCATTTTTGGCGAGAAAGACTCGCACGCCGTGTATTACCTGCACCAGCAGGGCGTCACGCGCCTTGATGTGGTGAACTTCATTGCCCACGGCATCAAGAAGGGCGAACCACCAGAAGCCGCCAAAGGCGGTGAAAACCCGGCCGAGGCGGAAGAGGGCGGCGGCGAGAAGAACGAAAAAGCCTCGCCCCTGGAGCAGTTCACGGTGAACCTGAACCAGCTCGCCAAAGAAGGCAAGATCGACCCGCTGATTGGTCGCCACTACGAAGTCGAGCGCACCATTCAGATCCTGTGCCGCCGCCGCAAGAACAACCCGTTGCTGGTGGGCGAAGCCGGCGTGGGCAAGACGGCGATTGCCGAAGGCCTGGCCTGGCGCATCACCCAAGGCGATGTGCCTGAAATTTTGAACGAAGGCATTGTCTATTCGCTCGACATGGGCGCGCTGCTGGCCGGCACCAAGTACCGCGGTGATTTTGAGCAGCGCTTGAAGGGCGTGCTCAAGTCGCTCAAGGACAAGCCCCACGCGATTCTGTTCATCGACGAGATCCACACGCTGATTGGCGCGGGCGCTGCATCGGGCGGCACGCTGGATGCGTCCAATCTGCTCAAGCCTGCCCTCAGCTCGGGTGCGCTCAAGTGCATTGGCGCGACCACGTTCACCGAGTACCGCGGCATCTTCGAAAAAGACGCAGCGCTGTCACGCCGTTTCCAGAAGGTCGACGTGGTCGAGCCCACCGTGCAGGAGACCATCGACATCCTGAAGGGCCTCAAGAGTCGCTTTGAAGAGCACCACAGCGTCAAGTACGCTGCGGCAGCCCTGCAGGCGGCGGCTGAGTTGTCGGCCAAGTACATCAACGACCGCCATTTGCCCGACAAGGCCATCGACGTGATCGACGAGGCTGGCGCTGCTCAGCGCATTTTGGTGCCCTCCAAGCGCAAGAAGACCATCGGCAAGACCGAAATTGAAGAGATCGTGGCAAAAATAGCCCGCATCCCGCCCGCCAACGTCTCCAACGACGACCGCGGGAAGTTGCAGGTGCTCGAGCGCGACCTCAAAAGCGTGGTGTTCGGCCAGGACAAGGCACTTGACGTGCTGGCCTCTGCGGTCAAGATGGCGCGCTCAGGTTTGGGAAGGGACGACAAGCCGATCGGCTCGTTCCTCTTCAGCGGCCCCACCGGCGTCGGCAAGACCGAAGCGGCCAAGCAGCTCGCCTACATCATGGGCATTGAGCTGATCCGCTTTGACATGTCGGAGTACATGGAGCGCCATGCGGTGAGCCGCCTGATCGGTGCGCCTCCGGGCTATGTCGGCTTTGACCAGGGGGGTCTGCTGACCGAAGCCGTTACGAAGAAGCCGCACTGCGTGCTGCTGCTCGACGAGATCGAAAAGGCGCACCCTGACATCTTCAACGTGCTGCTGCAGGTCATGGACCACGGAAGCCTGACGGACAACAACGGGCGCAAGGCTGACTTTCGCAACGTCATCATCATCATGACGACGAACGCGGGCGCCGAATCCATGAACAAGGCCATGATCGGCTTCAACAATGCTCGCCAGGTGGGCGAGGAAATGGTCGACATCAAGCGTTTGTTCACACCTGAGTTCCGCAACCGGCTCGACGCCATCGTCAGCTTCAAGGCGCTGGATGAAAACGTCATCCTGCGCGTGGTCGACAAGTTCCTGCTGCAGCTGGAAACGCAGCTGGCCGAGAAAAAGGTGGATGTCACCTTCACCGACGACCTGCGCAAGCACCTGGCCAAGAAGGGCTTTGATCCGCTGATGGGCGCGCGGCCGATGCAGCGCCTGATTCAGGACACCATTCGCCGTGCCTTGGCAGACGAACTGTTGTTCGGGCGCCTGCAGGACGGTGGCCGCCTGACGGTCGATGTCGAGACCAAGAAGGACGACAAAGGCGTCGAAGCCACTGAAGTGCTGCTCGACATCCAACCGCTCTCCAAGAAGGAGCGCTCCAGCAAATCGGAGCCGGCAGAGCCGGAGCAGGCCACCGCGGACTGAACCAGCGAAGCATTAGACAAAAGGCCAGCAGGGCGACCTGCTGGCCTTTTCTTTCGCCTCAATTCACCAAGGCAGAGAGCTATTCCGGACCTCTAGGCGCTCGGCGCTCGGCGTTACCCTGCCGCAGTCTCCGCAATCAGCACATCGGCCGGAATGCCCAAACTCTGGTGCAGTCTGCGGATCATGGCCAGCGTGAGCGGGCGCTTGCGGTTTAGCACTTCATACACCCGGTTGCTCTTGCCAATGATCGGCTCAAGATCTTTCACGGACAGCCCGCTTTGATCCATCCGAAACTTGATGGCTTCTACCGGGTCAGGCGCATCGATGGGTGCATGTTTGGCCTCAAACGCCTGCACCAGCGTGGCCAGAACGTCCAGGCGGTCACTCTCGGGTGTGCCCAAATGTGGGTCGCACTCCATCAAAGCCGAAATCTCCTTCAAGGTGGCTTTGTAGTCTGCTTCGGTGCGAATAGGGTTGATATGCATGGGGTCCTCCTTGGCCGATCAGGGCTCATCAATGGTCTCGGCGTTCACCGCGTCGTACTGTTGGTGCGTGCCCACAAACTTCACGTAAACGATTTGGAGTTGGTAGGCAATGGCCGCTATCAACCGGTAGTCATTGCCCTTGATGTTGAAGACCACGCGTCGGTTTTTTAGCACGCTGGCACTGCGGTACTGCGCTTTGATGTCAGCGGGTTGAGCCCAGGTTGCAGTGCTGGCTTCCGCATACCAAGCCTTCAATGGCTGCTCGGCATCCGGGTGTCGCGCCCAGAAGCTTCTAAGGGTGGATACGGCAATGACGCGCATGAGTGCAAGTTTAGTCCCAAAATGGGACTTTTGTAAATGAGGCCGGCGGTCCTCCTGTCATCCATACCCGCCTGTAACGGCTGGATGCCCGCCTATCATCCAGCGCATGCCCAGCACTGCTACTTCCGCCACGCCCGCCTCCATCGATACCACCGCCACCGAATCCTTCATCGCCCGCTGGGCCGGCACCACCGCCAGTGAGCTGTCCACCGCGCAAAGTTTTGTGATCGAGCTGTGCGAGCTATTGGGCGTTGACAAGCCCCATGCCAAACCCGAGCAGGACTACATGTTTGAGCGGCCCATCACCTTCGCGCATGGCAACGGCAGCACCAGCGCCGGGCGCATCGACTGTTACCGGCGCGGCCACTTTGTGCTCGAGGCTAAAAAGCTCAAGGCCGGC
>JBBSRE010000036.1:0-14402 GCA_038243365.1 Burkholderiales bacterium
ATGGACCGGCCTTTCTACATCGAGGAGCGGTTCTAGGGTTTTCTGCCTGACACCAGCTGCCCCTGCCAGCTGACAATCAGCAGTGCTTGATATTTCCTCCTTGAAAGTGGTCGACCTGCTGCTCGACGCCCCGTGCATCGTCGAGCCGGACAGCCGCGTCGTGTTTGTCAGCCCTGCGTTTGAGCGCATCTTTGGCTACACCCCGCAGGAAGCCGTCGGCCTGCGCATGCTGGATCTGGTGCACCCGGACGACCTCGCCAGCACCGAGCAGCAGGCGCACAGCATCATGCAGGGTGAGCTGCAACTGGATTTTGAAAACCGCTACATCCGCAAAGATGGGCGGATCGTGCACATCCGCTGGACGGCCCGCAAGGCCCATGATTCAAACGTACGCGTGGCGTTGGCGCACGACATCACCGAGCGCAAATCCATGGAGTCGCTCCAGGCGGCGGTGTATGCCATTTCCGAAGCCGCGCATGCCACGGACGATCTTGTTGCCTTGTTCAGCCGCGTGCACGACATCGTTGGCGAGCTGCTGGCGTCACAAGGTCTGGCCGTGGTGCTGTACGACCGCGCGAATGGGCTGTTGACCCACGCCTACCCACCGCGCGAACGGGACATAGCCCTGCCACTCGACGAGTACCCGCTTTGCGCGCGCGTCATTCGAAGCGGCGAAACTGTTTTGGAACATCGATCCGAGGCACTGCAGTCGGGCACAGCTCCACCTGCCCCGGACGCCGGGGAACGGCCGCCCGGCGGGTCGCGCTACTGGCTGGGTGTTCCACTCCCAGGATCCCAAGGTGCTATTGGCGTGTTGGTGCTGCAGGGTGACGATCTCGATGTGCGCTACACCCAGCACGACAGGGCGCTGCTGCAGTTCGTTTCCACCCAGGTGGCCAGTGCCGTCGAATCGACACAGCTGCGCGCCCGCCTGATCCAGCTGGCGCAGTTCGATGTTTTGACCGGATTGCCCAACCGCATGCTGCTGCAGGACCGACTGGCCGGCGCGATATTGAGAGCGCGGCGCGGCAGCAGCGGCGTGTCTTTGCTGTTCGTTGATCTGGATCGCTTCAAGCATGTCAACGATACGCTGGGGCACGCCGCAGGCGATGACCTGCTCCAACAGGTAAGCAAGCGTCTGACGGCCTGCCTGCGCGACAGCGACACCGTCGCACGGATCGGAGGCGACGAGTTTGTGGTGCTGCTCGAAGCAAACCCTGGAGGCGAACATGCGCCGCGCGCCGTGGAGCGCAAGATCGCCGAAGCGTTTGCCGCACCATTTTTACTGGGCGAACCTGCGACGGCTGTGTCGGTTCAAGCGAGTGTGGGTCTGGCACGGTTCCCTGAAGATGGCCGTGACCAGGATGCGTTGCTGCGGCATGCCGATGGCGCAATGTATGCCGCCAAGCGAGCAAATCAAAAGCCCCCGACGTAGACATCCGCGCTGGAATTAGGGTGTCAACCCGGCGCAACCCCGCCGTTCGGGGCGGGCCGGGTAACCCAAACTTTAACAACCGGGCGCTGCGGATGGTTCGCCGAACACAAGGGCACGCACCTGGGCCCACTGGCTGTGCGTCGGAGCCGCCACTGCTTCGATCTCTTGAGCCGCGCTCAGGTCCAGCGAGCCCTGAGCGTTGAAAAGCAGCCAGCTGCACGTCTCGCTGACGACGGCCTCAGGCTGCCCGCAGGCCATGCGCACGTACCAGTCAACCAGGATGAATCGCCGGCCGGCAAACTCGTCCGCAGCGACTTCGCCGCGCGCCAGCGCTACGTAGCGCTCCCGGGCCAGCAGCTCGACGACGCTGCCGTCTAGCAGGAACAGACGGGTTTCATGTTGTGCTGGCACGCAGCTCGTTGCCAGCAGATCAGCGGCTCCACCATCAGGTGCTTGGTACACCGGGGCAAAACCGCCACCGGGAGTGCGGAAGTTGGTCGTCTGGCCCTGGTACAGACGTGCCGCGACCCATTGGACGCGGCCATCGTAGGTGTAGTCGCGCAGGTCGAACTTGAGAACCTGCGCCGGTTCCGCGCTCTGGATCACCCGTCCGCCTGGCGCCACCAGCGCCTGCGCCACATAGCCTCCGGCGAGGATTTCCTGCCACACACGCTGCGTCAGCTTGTCACCCCGGTAGGCGGCGCGGCCACCAAACCCGCCGAAGGGCTTGAAGAAGAGGCGCTTGCGCTCGCGCCACAGACGGTCGGCGTGCTGCACCTGTACCAACTCCGTGTGGGGAATGCCGGCCAGCAGCACGTCTTGTGTGGCCTGCGGCACACCCAAGGCTTCCAGCCGGGTCGCGTCGGTGAGCAGAGCCAGATTGCGTTTGTCCGCATACAAGGCATGCGCCTGCGGGTGTGGGGTAAGCACCATGGCGCCGGCCAGGTAGGCCTCGCGCAACGTTTGACTGTCGGGCTCTGCCAATGAAAAATCGGTGAGGCGGTTGTAGACCAAGTCAATGGCAAGGTCACCGTCCCAGAGCAACCCACCGCGAAAACTCAATTCCTTCGGGTCTGCGATCACCGCCTGAAGGCCATGTCGTTCGAACAATCGCTGAAACAGCAGGAACTCAGGGTAGAGGTACTGCTCCTTGGGGTTTTCGTCCACGATGGCAATGCTGCGCAGCGGCCGCTCATGGCCCGAGCGCACCCACTCGCTTTGAAACATAGCGACGATGCCGCGCTCAAATTCCTCGGCCGTGGCCGAGGGCGTCGTCAGGCCTTCGACTGCCGCGCAGCAGGCCCGTTGCGCTCGCGCGAGCACAGCATTGAGCATTGCGCCCCCCGCATTGGTGTTGATCTCAATGAGCCCGAAGCTGCTCGCAGCGACGTGAAAGTCGTAGCCGAAGAAAACGCCTTTGGCGCCGCCGGGATCGTGGCGCGCAATAACCGGTGCCGTAGCAAGAACCTCGGCGCGGTAGGTCGGCAATGCCACCGTCGATTCGATCGCCCGCACCAGTTGACCCATGCGGGACATGTGCTCATGCGACAGGAACACCGGGCGCGCTGCAAACAGGTGGGGGCAACGCTGCTGAATCAGGTCAAACAGACCGGGCTCCCCGATCTCCGACTCTAAGGCGTTACGCAGCGCCGCCTCGTCGAGGCTGATGCAGAAACATTCGCTGTTCATCACCTCCATCGACACAAGGCCAGGGGAGGAGCAAGAGGGACCGGCGACGGATGATGGCGATGACACATTCATGGGAAAACCTTCCAATCCGTACGGACGAGCACTTGATCTTTCAAATGCATAGGCCTTGCCGAGCCGCGATCGGCCAGCTTCAGTCAAATGACAACAACGGCTCAAGCGTGTTCAATACAGAACTGCTGTCCTGCCTCCCTGCCTGCCCACATGCGAAGTCGCTCGCGCGGTAGCCCGTGTTGGGTGCTCAACCCAATTGCTTGAGCAAGGCTTGTGCGCCTTTTTCAGACGATGCCGGGTTTTGCCCCGTGATCAGCGTTCCATCGGTCAACACGTAGGGTGCCCAGTCGTCGCCTTTGGAATAGATGCCGCCGTTCGCCTTGAGCATGTCTTCCACCAGGAACGGCACCACCTTGGTCAGCTGCACGCCCTCTTCTTCGGAGTTGGTGAAGCCGGTGACCTTCTTGCCTTTCACCAACGGCGTGCCGTCGGGCGCCTTGGCGTGGCGCAGCGCGCCGGGTGCGTGGCACACCAGGGCCAGCGGCTTGCCTGCAGCGAACGTCTTTTCGATGAGCGCGATGGACTTGGCGTCCTCGGCCAGATCCCAAAGCGGACCGTGGCCGCCGGGATAGAACACGGCGTCGAAATCGGCAACGTCCACGCTGCCCAAGGTCACGGTGCTGGCCAGCTGCTTTTGCGCATCGGCATCACCCTTGAAACGGCGTGTCGATTCGGTCTGGGCATCGTCGGTATCGCTCTTGGGATCCAGCGGCGGCTGGCCGCCTTTGGGCGAAGCCAGCGTGATTTCGGCGCCCGCGTCCTTGAACACGTAGTACGGCGCGGTAGATTCTTCCAGCCAGAAGCCGGTTTTTTGCCCGTGTCTCCCAGCTGATCGTGGGAGGTCAAAACCATGAGGATGCGGGACATAGGTTCGCTTTCTTGATCGGTGTAACGTAACCGACCACCGTAGCAGCAATAGGTCGTGCGAGAGCGACAGGAGCACGCTTAACGGCATTGGCTTACAGCGCAGCCTTACACAGCGCGAATCCCGCGCGCCGATTGGATCGTCAATGGCCTGAGCCCTGCGTAATGGCGGCTTCAGCCCATGGAAGTCTCGGCAGCATCGTATGGAGGCGTGCGCAGAAGGTCTTTGTCCACGCCCATGACCTCGCTGGCACGCTCCAGCGCCTGCCAAAGGGGCGCAGGCATCTGCAGGATTTCGTCGGGCGATCTGGCGTGCGAAATCCATTCGTCAATTTGAACGTGCTGCTCGGAGGTCAGCAAATCGAGGTGGAGCATCTCGTCAATGGTTTTCATTTCGGTAAGTGGATCGATTTTCGCAGGTGGGTCTTTCTGACACGGTCTTGGCCGGGGAGCATCACGCTCATGTCCACGCACTTCCTAAACAATAGCCGCCGGATCAACATCGCCTGTCTTGAAGAATGGAGGCTGCCCCATCGGCCATGCCATTCGTTACGTTATGCGTGACTCACTGCCCCACGCAGCTGCCTACACTTCAGTCAAGAGCGTGATTCGCGTGCTGCGACTAATCTTGCATCCAACCATCCACGCAGGCTGTTCACGAACGCCCAGGCGCGCACCTGGCCCACGTCTTCCAGCCGCAGCACCGCTTCCTGCAGTCGCCCGTCTTCCAGGGCCAGCGCGCGGCCTACGCCAGGCAGCAGACCGCAGGCGAGTGGCGGGGTGATCCAGCGCCCATCGACCAGCGCGGCGATGTTGCCGCGCGTGCATTCGGTGATTTCGCCGGCCTCGTTGTAGAGGATGGTGTCGAACACTGCGGCGTCTTGCGGTGCGAAAGCGTCGTAGTGGGCGCGCCGCGTGGTCTTGTGGCGCACGAATTCGCCGTGCGCCTCTGCCAGCGGGCGCTGTGCCAGTTGCAGATGCAGGGGCGTCTGCAGGGCGTGCAGCTCGAACGCCTCGGCGCGCAGTGCGCCGTCTGCGGCCAGCAGCAGGCGCACCCGCCAGCGGCCGTTCATGTGCTGCAGCGCGGTGATCTGCAGCTCACCGCGGACCGCGTGCGCGTTCCACGCAAAACCAAAATGCACGGCGGAGGCGGCCATGCGGGCCAGGTGCAGGTCGGCGTGCTGAAAACCGCCTTCCACCAACGCAAACGTTTCCAGCAGTTCAAAAGGCGCGCTGGCACGCTCCAGAAAACCGCGCTTGGCCTGCCATTCGCGCCACTCTGCATCGGGCTGCGAGCCCGCTGTGATGCCGCTTCCAATGCCGCAGCGCGCCACGCTACCGCGCAACTCCAGCGTGCGAATCGGCACGTTGAAGGTGGCGCGGATGCCGGCTTTTTCGCCGGACCGGGCCGCGCCGGGTCGCACTACGCCCAATGCACCGCAGTACACACCGCGCGGCGAAGTTTCCAGCGCGGTCAAGGCCTGCATCGCCGCTGCCTTGGGCGCGCCCGTGACCGAGCCGCAGGGGAACAGCGCGCGAAAGACGTCGAGCAGGCTGACCTGCGCACGAGTTGTGGCGCGCACATCCGAGGTCATTTGCCAGACGGTGGGCAGAGCCTCGGCATGGAACAAGCGCGGCACCTGCACGCTGCCGGGCTCGGCAATGCGCGAGAGGTCGTTGCGCAGCAGGTCCACCACCATCACGTTCTCAGCCCGCTCCTTGTCCGAGGCGCGCAAAGCGGCGGCGGCTTGCGCGTCGGCTTCCGGCGTGGCGCCCCGCGCAGCAGTGCCTTTCATGGGCCGGGTCAGGATGCTGCGCGTGCCGCTGTCCCAGTCAAAGAACAGCTCAGGCGATACCGACAGCACCCAGGCGTCCTGCACCGGTAGCAGGGCCGCATAGCCGCCGGGTTGCGCGGCTTGCAGACGATGGAAAAGAGCCCTCGCGCTGGCTTCGTCCACGCCCGCGGCCGGCAAAGCGGCCGTGAGCGGAGCGGTGAAATTGGCCTGGTAATAAGCCCCGGCGGCGATGTCGCCGGCCATGCGCCTCAGTGCAACGTCAAAATCTTGGCGGTCCAGCTCGCTCGTCCAGTTCAAACCAGGTGCGGTCACCAGGCTAGCCCCGCCCTCGTCCTTCTCCTCGGCCGGCCATGGCATCGGCGCGTCGTGCACGGCAAACCAGGCCAGCGGGCCGGGTTGCCCGGCATCAGGTGCATGGGTGTGCAGAGCACTGTCAAACGCTGACGCCGCTTCGTAGGCGAGCATGCCCACGCACCACGCACCCGCTTGGGCCGCCGCCTGCACCTGTTCCAGCACCGAGGGCACTTGCGCCAAGCTGGTGGCGGACAGTACGGCGCGCGGGATGCCGAATGCGCAGCGCAGGCGTGGGGCTGCCGCGTCACCCGGCGTTAGCGGGTCGGTGAAATCGAGCAGCGTTTTTTGGGTCAAATCGTGCTCCAGCGCAATATAGATAAGCGCTAGCAGCTATAAAATCAATAGCGAACAAGCATCAGGTGTGCAGGCGCAGGCTCAGGCAGCGCCGAGGTTCGGCACCAGGCCAGCCGTGGGCTGACCGTTTTTGAGGGCCGCCGTGAACGCCAGCATGCGGTCGATCGGCACGCGTGCGCGGGGAATGATGGCCGGGTCTACATGGATCTCGTTGATGCCGGATTCCAGCACTTGCAGCACGCCAGCCAGGCCGTTCATCGCCATCCAGGGGCACTGCGCACAGCTCTTGCAGGTGGCGCTGTTGCCCGACGTGGGCGCTTCCATGAACAGCTTGCCGGGGTTCTGGGTGCGCAGTTTGTGCATCATCCCGGCGTCGGTGGCCACAATGAACTCGCGCGCGTCCATGGTGCGCGCGGCGTTGAGGATGGCCGAGGTGGAACCCACCGCATCGGCCAGAGCCACCACGTCTTCGGGCGATTCGGGGTGCACCAGCACCTTGGCGCCGGGGTGATCCTGCATCAGCGCCGCCAGCTCGAAGGCCTTGAACTCGTCGTGCACGATGCAGGCGCCGTTCCACATCACCATATCAGCGCCGGTTTCGCGCTGGATGTAGCCGCCCAAGTGCCGGTCGGGCGCCCACAGGATTTTCTTGCCCTGTTCCTTAAGCGCATTGACGATGTCAAGCGCGCAGCTCGACGTCACCAGCCAGTCGGCGCGTGCCTTCACAGCCGCGCTGGTGTTGGCGTAGACCACCACAGTGCGATCCGGATGCTCATCGCAAAAGGCCGAGAACTCGTCGATGGGGCAACCGAGGTCCAGCGAACAGGTGGCGTCCAGATCCGGCATGAGCACGGTTTTTTCAGGCGAGACTATTTTGGCCGTCTCGCCCATGAAACGCACGCCGGAGACGATCAACGTCTGCGCTGCGTGGTCACGACCGAAACGCGCCATTTCCAGTGAATCGCTGACGATGCCGCCGGTTTCCTCGGCCAGATCCTGCAGGTCCGGGTGCACGTAGTAGTGCGACACCATTACCGCATTCTTTTCCTTCAGCAGGCGACGGATCTTGTCCTTGGTGGCAGCGCGCTCATCCTGAGAGAGCTCCGCCGGCACGCGCGCCCAGGCGAATTTGGTGGAGCACGTGTCGCTGCCCTCGGGCTGCTCGTACTCGACTTCCTTGATGGCAATGGTCTTCATGCGAGGTCCTGTATGCGCATCGAGAAGTCGATGGCCTTCACGTCTTTGGTCAATGCCCCCGTAGAGATGCGGTCAACCCCGGTTTCTGCAAGCGCGCGCAAGCCATCGAGCGTGACGCCGCCGGAAATTTCCAGAATCGCCCGGCCCGCATTCATGCGCACCGCCTGGTGCAGCGTGTCCATGTCCATGTTGTCGAGCAGCACCATGGTGGCGCCGGCGTCCAGCGCCTCAGCAAGCTGCGCCAGCGTTTCCACTTCGATTTCGATGAACGTGGCCTTGGCGGCGACTTCTGCAGCAGCCCTGAGCACCTGCGTGACGCCACCGGCCGCCGCAATGTGGTTTTCCTTGATCAGAACCGCATCGTGCAAGCCGATGCGGTGGTTGGTGCCACCACCGATCTTCACCGCGTATTTCTGCGCGATGCGAAGGCCGGGGAGAGTTTTGCGCGTGTCCACCACCTGCGCGCGGGTGCCCTGCACCGCCTGCACGTAGCTCGCCGTCTTGGTGGCCACGGCCGACATCATCTGCAGGAAGTTGAGCGCAGTGCGCTCGGCCGTGAGCAGCGCGCGGGCGTCGCCGCGCATCTCCAGCACCACCTGATTGACATCGCAATGGCCGCCTTCGGGGACTTGCCACTTCAGTTCGATTCCAGGATCAAGAGCCCGCAGCGCTGCTTCGGCCCAGGGCGCGCCGCACAGCACCGCCGCCTCGCGCACCAGAATGCGGGCGTTGACACGGCGGTCGGCAGGCACCAGCGCAGCCGTCAGGTCACCGGCGCCCAGGTCCTCCTGCAGCGCACGGCCCACGTCCAGCAGCACTTGCGCGCGCAGCGGCGCGTCCAGGGAGTCGAGAGGGGAATGCATAGACACGAAGCATAGCGTTTGCGGAGTGCACCAGCGTGTCGAGGGGAACCGCCGCGCGCCGCCCGTTGACTACATCCAATCCAATCACATGTCACGCAATGGCCCATCAATGACCACGTAATGGCGAGACGGAAGCCGCGCAAACGCCACGACTACACTGCAGAGGTCCCCCTCTCCTCTGACTGCGCCATGACTGAACCGCTCGCGTCCCCTTCTGCGCCAGCTTCCATTCCGGCTGCCACGCCTTACGGCACGCTGCCGCCCGCATCGCCCCTGCCCCAGCGCCGCCCGGTGAGCCTGCCGCGCTTGCAGCAGATGCGCGAAGCTGGCGAAAAGATCGCCATGCTTACCGCGTATGACGCCACCTTTGCCGCCGTGGCCGATGCGGCAGGTGTCGAATGCCTGCTGGTGGGCGATTCGCTCGGCATGGTGTGCCAGGGCTTGCCCAGCACGGTAGGCGTAACGCTGGAGACCATGGTCTATCACACGACAAGCGTGGCGCGCGGCCTGCACCGGGTGCAAGGCACGGCCTGGCTGATTGCAGACCTGCCCTACGGCAGCTATGCAGAGAGCCGGGAGCAAGCCCTGCGCAGCGCCTGCGAACTGATGCGCGCAGGGGCCCACATGGTCAAGCTCGAAGGCGGTGGCTGGACTGCGCCCATCGTGCAATTTTTGGTAGAGCGCGGCGTGCCGGTGTGCGCTCACCTGGGCCTCACGCCGCAAACCGTGCATGCGCTAGGGGGCTACCGCGTGCAGGGCAAAACCGACCAGAGCGCGCAGGCCTTGCGCCGCCACGCCCGCGAGCTGCAGGACGCAGGTGCCGCCATGCTGGTGCTGGAGATGGTGCCGGCACAGCTCGCGGGCGAACTCACCGGCGAGCTGACCCACTGCGCCACCATCGGCATCGGCGCTGGCAAAGGCACTGCCGGCCAAGTGCTGGTGTTGCACGACATGCTGGGCATGAACCTGGGCAAGATGGCGCGTTTTGTGCACAACTTCATGCAGGACGCCGACAGCGTGCGCGGCGCGATGGAAGCGTACGTGGCGGCCGTCAAGAACCAGGCTTTCCCCGACGACGCACAGCACGCCTGGTAGCTATCCCGCCTCGAAGCCGAGCGGGCGCAGCCAAACGCCGACAGCCGACCGATTTCCGACTTCTGTTTTTCCCATGCACATCGTCCACAGCATTTCAGATCTGCGCGCAGCATTGGCGCCCCTTGGGGCCCCGGCGTTCGTGCCCACTATGGGCAATCTGCACGACGGGCACTTGGCCCTGATGCGCCGCGCCGTTGAGACGGGCGATGCCCCTGTGGCCAGCATTTTCGTCAACCGCCTTCAGTTCCTCCCGAACGAGGATTTCGACCGTTACCCGCGCACCTGGGACGCAGACTGCCAGCGCCTGAAGGATGCAGGTTGCAAAGTGCTTTTTGCCCCCAGCGAACAGGATCTCTATCCGGAGCCACAGCGCTTCATGGTGCAACCCGACCCGCAGCTCGCTGATGTATTGGAAGGCGCGTTTCGCCCCGGTTTTTTCACCGGCGTTTGCACTGTGGTGATGAAGCTTTTTTCTGCCGTATTCGCCGGCAAAGCCCACGGCACCGCGGTCTTTGGCCAGAAGGACTACCAGCAGCTGATGGTGGTGCGGCGCATGGTGCAACAGTTCGCCCTGCCCATCGACATCGTCGGCGCGCCTACCGAGCGCGCTGCCAACGGGCTGGCGCTCAGTTCACGCAACGGCTTCCTGAGCGCGGCAGAGCTTGCAGACGCCACGCAGCTTTCCACAGCACTGCGCGCGCTCGGCGAGGCCGCGCGTGTGCACGAAAATGCGATCCCTGAAAAGCGCGAGGGCCTGGAAGACGCTGCGCGCGCCGCACTCGATGCCCAGGGGTGGCGCACCGACTATCTGGCGATCCGCCGGCGCAGCGATCTGCAGCTGCCAGGGACTGGCGACGATCTGGTGGTACTGGGCGCCGCCCGGTTGGGCCAAACGCGCCTGATCGACAACCTTGAAATCTAAGCCCGAGCCGCACACCATGGATCCGTTTCTAATCGCCTCGCTGCTGGCCTGCGGCGCCCTGTTTTCCGTCAATGGCCACCAGCAGCGCCAACGAATCGCCCTGCTGGCGCGGCATCTGGGCCCGCTGCACATTGAGAAGTTGATGGAAACCCTGACGCAGGGCTACCTGCGCGCATTGGGCGAGCGCGATGCCGAGCGCCAGGCACAGGTGTTTGCCGTGCTGGAGCCGAGCGAGGCTCAGCTCTCAGGCCAGCTGAACCAGTTGGCACGTGAGTTCGCTGCGGTGTCTCCTGAAGAATCACGCGCCAGCGCCCTGCCAGTCTGCCTGCCATTTGCCACCACGCTGCTGCCCTCGGCCACTTTCGACATGCGCAAGCTGTTGGCCGTGCATGCCAACGCCGTGGCTCGCGCTCTGCAAGCCGACCCCAGCGTCACACGCCGCGACCGTGCATTTCGCGTTTCAGCGGAACTGTTTTTGTTGCAGCACAGCTGCCACTGGTTCTGTAAGTCCCGCACCCTGGCTTCGGCTCGCATGCAGGCACGACACCAGACCAGTTACCCCCAATTGCTGGCGGCCGTTTCGCCCGAGACCCGCAAGGCCTACCAAGCCGTCACCAGCGGCCACGCCAAATAAGCGGGCGCTTGGCTGCGCGTACTTTTGTGACAAAGCCGCCCCACGCTCGCCGGCTTTCGCGCCCAGCGCCCGCTGTTTCCCGGCTGATCCTGCTGAACAAGCCTTTCGATGTGCTGACCCAGTTCAGCGGCGGCGAAGGCCGCCAGACCTTGGCGGATTTTGTTGACGTGCCCGGCGTGTACCCGGCCGGTCGGCTCGATCGAGATAGCGAAGGGCTGCTGCTGCTCACCAATGACGGAACCCTGCAGGCGCGCATTGCCGATCCACGCCACAAACTGGCCAAAACGTACTGGGTGCAAGTGGAGGGCACGCCGACTGAGGAACAGCTGCAGCGGCTGAGCGAAGGCGTGCCACTGAATGACGGCCGCACGCTGCCCGCCGACGCACGCTTGCTGGAGCCGCCCGCGCTGTGGGAGCGGACGCCGCCCGTGCGTGTGCGCCAGAGCATCCCCACCCACTGGCTCGCACTCACCATCCGCGAAGGCCGAAACCGCCAGGTGCGCCGCATGACTGCCGCAGTCGGCCTGCCGACCCTGCGATTGGTGCGGGTTCAAGTGGGACCATGGCGCTTGGACGATCTGCAGCCGGGGCAGTGGCGGGATGCACTTGTGGACGAGAATACACCGATTTCGCTACGAAATTCATAGCTGTTTGCGCTTACTGCATATGCGCTAATGCCACTTTTCGTATCAAAATTAGTCTCTCGCTTACTGGGTGCATCGCAGTTGCCCCAAAGCGTGCTGTGCGCTGCTTCGTCTCCCATCCATCGCGACGCTCGGCCGCAGCTGCCGTGGGCCAGCCCGCTTGCCCTACCATGCACCCTGCACTCGCCCCATTCCAACAGCCTCCTCCATCTCCATGAGTACCTCAACCCACCGCGTCACCCACGGCACTGAAGACGTATTGATCAGCTTGTGCAATTCCGTCACACGGGTGCTCAACGTGGCAACGCAGAGCCAGATCCAATATTCCGGCATGGTCCAGCGCATCAGCAAAACCTGCCTGCGCCCTGACATTGGCTGCTTTGTGTTGTTCGACGGTGGCTTCACCGGATTGGTGGTCCTCAATTTTTCCGCGCAGGCGGCGATGGAGATTTATTCCAGCTATTTGCTCAGCATGGGCATGGCCAAGGAAGACCTGGCGCGCTCCTATACCTCGGATGAAGTGGCCAATGTGATGGGTGAGCTCATGAATCAGGTGGCGGGCGACTTCACCAGCAAGATCCGGCGCGAGCTGCAAACCCACATCACCCAGAACCAGCCCAAGATGCTGGTGCTGAACAAACAGATCATGCTGAGCGTGGACGCCAACCTGGATCAGCCCGAGACTCGCCGCGTCACCTTCTACACCGCCAACAACAACATTTTTTACCTCGAACTGGCGATGGACCGTACCGAGTTCGTCAAGATCGTCGACTTCGAGCCCCAGGAACAAGCGAACCCCGACGAAGTGATGGACGCAAACGCCGCTGCGCGCACCCAAGCACCTGGCACAGCTACCCGAAACCCTGGCACTGCGGAAGAAGACGAAACCGAAGCACTGCTGCGATCCCTCGGCATGTAGAAGGCACGCTGGCTTCGTTAGAATGCGGGCCTGCCACTGGAGACTTGGGTGAGTGGTTTAAACCAGCAGTCTTGAAAACTGCCGACGGGCAACCGTCCGTGAGTTCGAATCTCACAGTCTCCGCCACAATGAAAAGAGCACCCTCACGGTGCTTTTTTTTCGCCCTGCAGGGCACGGCATTCCGCCAGCTCGCCCCCGGCTAGGGTGCAGGAAAAGTTGCCGTGAACGTGGTGCCATCCACTTCGCTGGAAGCGACGGTCACGGCACCCCCATGCGCCTTGGCAATGGACTGAACGATGTACAGGCCCAGGCCGACGCTCGATGCTTCGCCAATGCCTGATTCGCCTCGCACCATGGGTTGGAACAGCGTCGCCAGCGTCTTTTCATCGATAGGGCGTCCGAAGTTGTGCACTGCGATGAAAAATCCGCTCTCCGTGATGCTTGAGGTGACGGTGATCGGGCGGCCTGGTTCACCGTAAGCCACGGCGTTTGCCACCAGGTTGCCCACCAGCTGCAGCAAGCGATCGACGTCGCCAAGCGCCGAACCAGCCCCGGCGCTCTTATGGAGCAGCTGGCGCGTTGGGAAAGCGGTTCCCAGCTCTTCTATCGCGTCAGCAATGGCAGCATGCGGATCCATGGGCTGAAGGTTGACGGAAAGCCCGGGGCCCAGCCTGGCCAATGTGAAGTCGAGCAGGTCGCCAATCAGGCGGTGGCCCGATTGGTGGACCGGCTGATCCGATCCAGCATTCGCTGCTGGTGGCTTGTCGGGCTGGTGCGCATCAGCGCGCTCACGCCCAGGTGTATCGCGGAGAGCGGGTTGCGAAGGTCGTGGCTCACGATGCCGACCATCTGCTCCGCAAACTGCGCCCTGTCGCGTGACTGTGCAAGCAAGCGCTTCTCTTCTTCCACCATGGTTTGCAAGCGGCGCTGCGCCAGCAACAGCTCTTTTTCGTATTTGTCGCGGTCGCGCGCCAGAAACATCGCCACGTTGTAGACCACCTGACCAATGCGTTCGCTGCTGACTGCGTTCATCAACACCGGGAGCGATGAGCCGTCTGCCCGGACCACCTCCAGCTTCACTTCGGCAATGGAGCCCTGCATCTGCATGAGCGGCATCCAGTGCGTCTGCATAAACATGCGTGAACCCATGCTCAGCAAATCCTGCAGCCGGCAGGTGTTGGCCAGCGCTTGGCGGGAGCGCCCCACCCATTCGCAGAAAAGAGGGTTCACCGCCAACAGCGTTCCCTGGATATTTGTGGTTAACAGCCCGCAGGGAGCATCGTCTGCCGAGGGCACGTCCGGCAGTGACTCGCTTGGCCCCATGGCTACAAGCTTTGGGCCAACAGGAAGTCGTCGATGGCCGCAGCGCAGGAGGCCGGCTGGCTGAGATGCGGGCAGTGCCCCACGTTCTCGATGATGCGCAGCGTGCCGTTAGATAGCACCGAGTTCATATAGTGCCCTACCGCGACCGGCGCAATCATGTCGTCATCGCACTGAAGCACCAGCGCGGGCGTATCGAGCTGGGCCAACTCGGCACGGTGATTCGACAGGAAGGTCACCCGGGCGAAATGCTTGGCAATCTCCGGATGGGTGCGACAAAAACTGTTGGTTAGCTCAGCTCCCA
>JBBSRE010000037.1:0-13998 GCA_038243365.1 Burkholderiales bacterium
AGAGTGCGTGAATGCCTCGAGCTTGAATCGGCGTCCTGCAACGGTCAGATCAGGCAGATCAGTCAAGGCGAATCCTTTGTAGAGGGTGTGTTCACGAGCGCTTCAGCAGCCGCCCACGCCGTGCGCCGCCGTTGTGGATATTCGCACGGACCGTCAAGTTTTTAGTGCGTAAAAACGCGCGAGTTGAATGGGGTTGGATGCAGTCGAATGCGGACCCACAGGGGCGTCCTGCCCGGCGGCGCATGTTTCGGGATGCGGGCAGCGCTGCGCATGCACACTGGATTACATCAAGCGCATTCGGACAACCCCGAGAATCCCTGGCTCTGGTGTCTCGCAAACATGCGTCCCACACCGTCACCATCGGCCCTCCCCATGACCATCGATTCCCGCATCACCATTGTTCAGCCGCACCCGGACGGCAGCCTGCCATTTCCGCCGCGACCGCCGCGAGCTGACGCGCCAACGCCCGGCGTTACCGAAGAAGCGCTGCACGAACGCGTTCAGATACTTCAGGATCAAATTCACGAACTTCATGCACTCCTGGCCAAACCTCTGAGCGAGATCCTGGGTGATCGCGAGACAGCGCTTGAAACTGCTGCGGCTTGGGACGCGTTTGGTGCGATGTGGGTCTTGTCGCAGCGCGCCATGCGCCGTGTTGCGCTGGATCTGGGTGCGCAGCAAGGCGTGGGCGAAGCCGAAGTGGTCGCGCGCGCCATGCGGTTCGCCAATGAGGTGCTCAATGGCGATGGTGTGGACCTGAACGGCAGCATCGCGCCGGCCCAGATGGCACACATCGGCAGGCACCGGGCGCACTTGCGCAAGCAATTCCGGCAGGCTGAGGTGCCGGCGCCGGATGCCTGAAACATTCTTTCTGAGATCGTCGGGCGGCTGCGCCGAGTGCGTGGCTTTGACGACTTCAGCGCTTCAACCTGTAGGGCTCTTCGAACTCGCGGAAATCCTGCTCGGCAAGAGCACCCGCAATCCAATCCTGCATGGACGGTAGTTGCTCCACGCGCTGGATGTACGCGCCAATGTGCTCAGGGACTGGCAAGCCATAGCGCGACAGGCGCATGCACACCGGCGCATAGAAGGCGTCGGCGATGGTGAAGTCGCCGAACAGCATGGGGCCGCCGTGTTGTTGCAGCAGGCCTCCCCATAGTTCCACCAGGCGCTGCACGTCGGCGCGCACGGCAGGGCGGTCTCGCCACAACAAGGCACCGGTGTCAGCGAGTTGCGCTTCAATGTTCATCGGGCAGGCGCCGCGCAGTGCGGCAAAGCCGCTGTGCATTTCGGCGCAGGCGCTGCGCGCGGTGGCACGGGCTTTGACATCCCGCGGCCAAAGGTGTTTGTCCGGGTATTGCTCTGCCAGGTATTCGGCAATCGCCAGCGTGTCCCACACCGAAAGTTCGCCGTCCACCAGCACCGGCACTTTTCCCGTGGGGGAGACACCAGCCAGTGTGGCTTTGAACTGCGAATCTGCGTCGAAGCTGTCAAAACGAGCCACGACTTCCTCGAACGCAATGCCGCTCTGGCGCATCAGCAGCCAAGGCCGCAGCGACCAGGACGAATAGTTCTTGTTGCCGATGTAGAGCTTGAGCACAGTTCACCTTTCAATAGGGGGAATAGGACTGGCCATGCTAATGAGCTTTCTGTGCCTGGTGATGCTAAAAGCGCGTTGATTGATGCGCACCCGGCATCAACACCGGTCAGAACGGCCAGACCACGCCGTTGTCGTTCAGGATGGCGTCCAGCGGGAAATCATGCGCGTCGGGCGTGAAATCCTCCAGAAACCCATGGGTAAAGCCGAGGCCGACCGTCGTGGGGCGGGGCTGCAAGGTGGCCAGCGTGCGGTCATAAAAGCCGCCCCCGTAGCCCAGCCTGTAGCCGCCCGCTGCGTATCCCACGCAAGGCACAAACAGCAAAGTGGGCACGATGACCTCGGTGTCCTTGGGCTTGGGGATGTCGTAGGCGTCGTTCTCCATTTCACAGCCGGGATACCAGGCGTGAAACTGCAGGGTCTTGTGCTCACGGTTGACCACCGGCAGGCCGATGCGGCGCAGCTGGGGGTCGTCGAGCAGCTCGCCGTCTTCCTTCCAGCGGTGCAGGGCGGGCAGAGGGTCGAACTCGCCCTTGATCGGCCAGTAGGCGCCAATGACGGTGTCGGGGCGGTCCACCAGCCAGATGCGCATCACGCGCTGCAGCAGGTCCGCGCGCGCCAGGCGGTCCGGCATATTCAGGCGCTGTTCCAACAGTGCGCGCCGTAAGGCTGCTTTGTCCATCACATAATTCCCCCATGCATTGGATGAAGATTCTGACACCCCTGGCCGCTTCCCTCGTTCTTTTTGGCTCGGGGGCCATGGCGCAGGCGCTGCCGGCAGCGGCGCTCGGAGCCCAAACAGCCGGCGACGAAGTGCTGATCGAGATGCAGCAGGCTTATCGCAAGAAGGACGCAGGCCGACTGGCGCAGTTGCTGCCGGCAGCGCGTGGCCATGCCTTGGAGCCTTGGGCGGCTTACTGGGAGTTGAAGGTCCGGCTGGAACAGGCGCAGGCCGATGAGGTCAATGCGTTCTTGCAGCGTTGGGCCGGCACTTACCAGGAAGACCGCCTGCGCAACGACTGGATGCTTTTGCTCGGCCAGCGGCGTGAGTGGAGCCGCTTTGCTGCGCAGTACCCCCTTTTTCGCATGCGCGACGACCGGGAAGTGCGTTGTTACGCGTTGAACATCGCGCAGATCGAGGGCGTGGCCGCGCAAGACGCGGCAGCGGTTGTCCGCGACAACTGGTTTGCGCAGCGCGACAAAAGCGATGGCTGCACGCACGCTGCGGCCGGGCTTTTCAGTGCCGGGCGCCTGCCCGCGCAAGATGTCTGGCGCAAGGCGCGCTTGGCCATAGAAGCCAATCGGGTAAGTGCAGCGCGCGATGCCGTCACCATCGTCGCCCCCGACCAGTTGCCGCACCTGGCACAGTTGGCCGATTCACCCACCAAATTCCTGCGCGCAAAAGCCACCGCCCCCGGCCGAGAGCGCAAGGAAATCATGGTGCTCGCCCTGATCAGGCTGGCCAGCGGCGACCCGGACAACGCTGCTGTGCTGCTGGAGAACAAATGGGGGCCGCAGCTGAGCGCCGAGGAACGCAACTGGACCTGGGGCGTGATCGGCAAACAAGCAGCGCTGCGCCTCTCACCAACCGCGACCGATCACTTCGCCAAGATCAGCCGCGACACCGATCTGAACGACGACCTGCTCGGCTGGAAGGTGCGCGCAGCGCTTCGCGCCGGCAACTGGGACATGGTCAAAAAGGCGATCATGGCCATGTCGCCCGACGCGCGCCGCGAGCCGAGCTGGACCTTCTGGCTGGCGCGCGCTCTGAAACAGGGCCGCGTGACTGACACCGAGCGCGAACAGGCCACCACCCTCTTCAAGAGCATCGCGGGCACCAGCGGTTTCTACGAGCAGCTGGCGCTGGATGACCTGGGGCAACGCGTCACCGTACCGCCGGCCCCCGCCCCGCTCACGGCGCAGGAAAAAGCTGCTGCGCGAACCAACCCATCGCTCAATCGCGGTCTCTACGCCATCCTGATCGGGCTGCGCAGTGAAGGCGTGCGCGAATGGAACTACGCCACCAACCTTCATGAAGCGGGCGGTATGAGCGAGCGCGAGTTGCTGGCGGCAGCGGATTTCGCCTGCCAGTACGAGGTGTGGGACCGCTGCATCAACACCAGCGAACGCACGGAATCGGTGGCCGACTATTCGCAGCGCTTTCCGATGCCGTTCCAAGGCGCAGTGGTGGCTCACAGCCGCCAGGTGGGCCTGGACCCTGCGTACGTCTATGGCTTGATTCGCCAGGAAAGCCGCTTCATCATGAATGCCCGCTCGGGCGTGGGGGCGTCGGGCCTCATGCAGGTGATGCCCGCCACGGCGCGCTGGACCGCCCGCAAGATTGGCCTGACCGGCTTCACCGCCGACCAGATCAACGACCGCGACACCAACATCACCATTGGTACCGCGTACCTCAAGCTGGCGTTGGACGATTTCGCCAATTCAATGCCGCTCGCAGCTGCGGCCTACAACGCCGGCCCTGGACGGCCACGCAGCTGGCGCAACGGCCCGGTGCTGGACGCCGCCATCTGGGCCGAAAACGTGCCTTTTACTGAAACCCGCGACTACGTGAAGAAGGTACTGGCCAACACCACGAATTACGCCGCCATCCTGACCGGCAAGCCGCAATCGCTGCGCGAGCGCCTGGGAACTGTGGGGCCGCGCGATGCGGCATTGCCCGATCCGAACAAAGACCTGCCTTGAACGTCCGGCGCGCCGAACCTGCCAACTGACCTGTACCACCGGAGACCGCCATGCTGACCGTCCACCACCTGCAAACCTCGCGCTCGCAGCGCGTGCTCTGGCTGCTCGAAGAACTGGGTGTGCCCTACGAATTGAAGGTCTACCCGCGCGACCCCAAAACGCGGCTGGCGCCCGCGGCGCTGCGCAAGGTGCACCCGCTGGGCAAGTCGCCGGTCATCACCGACCAAGGCGACGCCATCGCGGAATCGGGCGCCATCATTGAGTATCTGGTGGAGACCTACGGCGCGGATGCTCAGGGCGATCTGGCGCATCTGCAGCCAGCGCGCGGCACACCGGAGCACCGCCGTTGCCGGTTCTGGATGCACTACGCCGAGGGTTCGTTGATGAACTGGCTGGTGATGAAACTCGTGTTCACCAGCATTCCACGCCAACCCATGCCTTTCTTTGTCAAACCGATTGCTCGCGCGCTGTGCGGCAAGGTGCAGGCGCAACTAATCGACCCGAACGTCGAGACCGGGCTGGCTTACATGGAAGAGCACCTGGGCCGCCATGCGTGGTTTGCGGGCGAGCAAATCAGCATGGCTGATTTCCAGATGAGTTTTGCGGTGGAGGCAGCGCTCAGTCGTTCAATGAAGGCGGCGGAATGCCCCAACCTGCTGGCGTATGCGGCGCGGATGCGGGCCCGGCCGGCTTATCAAAGGGCGATTGAGAAGGGCGGACCGGTGGTGATGTCGGCTTGAGACTTTGGCGCTTTCTGCGGTTCGACGGTTGATCAGTTGGCAGAACGAAGTCTTGTTCTCTCGTTTCCTGGGGAAGAGTTGAGCGGATGGCCCTGCGGTTGATTTGTACGTGCTGCTTGGCTTAGGGCGGGTGCCGGGAGCACATACCGGCACCCGCCTTCTGCTGAATAGCGTGCACTCGTCTCATGAATGGTGTCGTCAGTTTTACGACTCTGCATAACCGCAAACCAACGCAAGGACATTCATTCGGGTATACCCTTGGCTTCGTTCAAACGCCGCGGTGCGCCGGCGTGTGACCGTTGCGCACCATGGCCATACCGCCGTTGTCCCCTGTTCACAAGAGGCCTGCAATGGACGCACTCATGCTTTCCCGCATTCAGTTCGCGGCGAACATCAGCTTTCACATCCTGTTCCCGACGATCACCATCGCCCTGTGCTGGTTTCTCGTCTACTTCCGCCTACGCCACCGTGCAGCGCGGGGGACTCCGCAGGCACTGGGGTGGGAGCGGGCGTATTACCTGTGGACCAAGATATTTGCGCTCAGCTTCGGGCTAGGCGTGGTGTCTGGCGTCACCATGAGCTTTCAGTTCGGCACCAACTGGCCGGGCTTCATGGAGCGCGCCGGCAACATTGCCGGCCCGTTGCTGGGCTACGAAGTGCTGACGGCGTTCTTCCTGGAGGCTACCTTCCTGGGGATCATGCTGTTTGGCCGCTCGCGCGTGTCGGAACGGGTGCATCTGTTTGCCACACTGATGGTGGCGCTGGGCACCACGCTGTCGTCGTTCTGGATTCTGGCGCTCAATTCGTGGATGCAAACGCCGGCCGGCTATGAGCTGATTGATGGCGTGTTCCACGCGCGCGATTGGTGGGCCATCGTGTTCAACCCGTCGTTCCCGTATCGGCTGGGCCACATGCTGCTGGCCTCGGCGGCTACGGTGTCGTTTCTGATCGCCGGCCTCAGCGCCTGGCAGTTGCTCAAGGGCGTGGCGACGCAGGGCACCGGGCGCGCGCTGCGCAGTGCGCTGACGGTGGCGGCAGTGGTCATGCCGCTGCAGATTTTCATGGGTGACCAGCACGGCCTGAACACGCTCGAGCACCAACCGGCCAAGATCGCCGCGATTGAGGGCATCTGGCAGACCGAGCGCGGCGTGGGGCTGACGCTGTTCGGCATTCCCAACGAAGCCGAGCAGCGCACTGACTACGCCATCACCGTGCCCAAGCTGGCCAGCCTGATCCTGGCGCACGACGCCGACGCCGAGTTGCGCGGGCTCAATGAATTCAAAGGCGCGCATCCGCCCGTAGCGCCCGTTTTCTGGGCCTTTCGCGTGATGGTCGGCATGGGGGTGCTGATGCTGGCTGTGGCCTGGTTCGCCCGGGCCACCGTGTGGCGCCGCCATCGCGCCGGACGCCGCGACCTGCCACGAAAGCTCCTTTGGGTGCTGGCTGGAATGACGTTCGCTGGCTGGGTGGCTGTGTTGGCTGGCTGGTATGTGACTGAGATTGGCCGCCAGCCTTTTCTCGTCTATGGCCTGCTGCGCACGGCCGACCTGGTGGCGCCGCATTCGACCGGCATGGTGGCCAGCACACTGGCCGCCTATCTCACCGTGTATGTGCTGCTGCTGATTGCGTACGTGACCGTGCTCAAGCACATGGCAGAAAACGCCGCCCAGCCAACGCCGAACGTGGCGCCGCCATCGCCACCTGAGCAACGCGGCGCCGCGCCGCTCCAAGGTACCCCACCAACGCAGGAGCTACGAACATGATGGGATTTCCGCTCGACCACTGGCTGCCGCTGATCTTCATGGCCATCATGGGACTGGCACTGCTGGCCTATGTGCTGCTGGATGGCTACGACCTCGGCGTGGGCATGTTGCTTCCCTTTGCGACCACGCAGGAAAAGAACGTGATGGTGTCCTCCATCGGCCCGTTCTGGGATGCCAACGAGACCTGGCTGGTGCTGGGCATCGGCATTCTGCTGATCTGCTTTCCCAAAGCCAACTCGGTGGTGCTGGGGCATCTGTACCTGCCGGTGGCGGCCATGCTGATCGGCATCGTGCTGCGCGGTGTCGCGTTTGACTTTCGCGTCAAGGCGCGCGACCAGCACAAAGAGCTGTGGAACCGCCTGTTTGCAGGCGGTTCACTGGTAACCACGCTGGCGCAGGGCTGGATGATTGGCGCCTGGATCACGGGGTTCGAGCCCGGCTGGCGCGGCATGGCGTTCTCGCTTGGCATCGCCATCACGCTACCTGCCACCTACGGCATGCTTGGTGTCGGCTGGCTGCTGATGAAAACCCAGGGTGAGCTGCAGCAGAAAGCCGTGGGCTGGGGCACCAAGCTGCTGTGGCCCATGGGCGCCACGTTGGTCGGCCTGTCGCTGGCGACGCCGTTGGTGAACCAGGCGGTGTTCGACAAATGGTTTGGGCTGCCGCAGCTGTTCTACATGGCGCCAGTGCCGCTGCTCTGCGCGGGCGCGTTTCTCATGATCCGCCACGTGTTGCGCACGCCGGGCGCTGCGGCCAGCAAGCGCGGCTGGTGGGTTTATGGAGCGATGGCGTCCATCATTGTGTTGGCCTTCATGGGCCTGGCGTACAGCATTTTTCCGTATCTGGTGATCGGCGAGATGACCGTGTGGCAAGCCGCCAGCGCCACCGAGTCACTGGTGGTGATCGGCATTGGCGTGGCCATCACGCTGCCGGTGATCATCGTCTACACCATCTTCATGTACCGGGTGTTCTGGGGCAAGGCGGAGGAGCTCACCTATGGCTTGTAGTTCGAAACGCTTCTATTTTGATAGCTGCTTGCGCTTTCTCCATAAGCGCTAGAGGCCCAAAAGGCTTCAAACGTTGTGCTGATGCTGCGCAGTTGCAGTGCGCTCCAGCAGCATCGCATCGCCGTAGCTGAAGAATCGGTAGTCCCCGGCTATCGCGTGCCGGTACAGCGCCATGATGTGCTCGTACCCCGCCAGGGCGCTGACCAGCATCATCAGTGTGCTTTTGGGCAGATGGAAATTGGTGACCAGCAAGTCCACCACCTGGAAGGCAAAGCCTGGTGTGATGAAGATGTCGGTGTCGCCCTGTGCCTGGCCGCTGCGCGCCCACGACTCCAGCGTGCGCACCGTGGTGGTGCCCACGGCCACCACCCGGCCGCCGCGCTGGCGGCAGCGCTCCAGCGCAGCCAGGGTGGCCGGTGGAATGTCGTACCACTCGCTGTGCATGCGGTGCTCCGCCAGGTTGTCGGTCTTGACCGGCTGAAAGGTGCCGGCGCCCACGTGCAACGTGACGCTGGCGCGCTCGATGCCGCGCGACGCCAGTTCGGCCAGCACGCCTTCGTCGAAGTGCAGCGCCGCGGTGGGTGCGGCGACTGCGCCCGGCACGCGGGCAAACACCGTCTGGTAGCGCTCGCTGTCTTCCTGCTCGTCGGCGTCGTGTCCGCTGGCCTGGTCGCGCGCGATGTAGGGCGGTAGCGGCAGGTGGCCGCAGCGCTCCATCAGCTCCCAGGCGGTCTCGTTGGCGGGGCCGTGCAGGGCAAAGCGAAACAGCGGCCCGTTGTCGTCGGGCCAGCGGGAGAGCAGCGTGGCATCGAAGCCACCGGTAGACATGCCACCCGCCAAGTGCACGCGCGCGCCTATGAGCGGCTTTTTGCTGACCTTCATGTGCGCCACGACTTCGTTGGCGGCGCTTCCTGCGAGCACCCGCTCGATGAGCAGTTCCAGCTTGCCGCCGCTGCCCTTTTCGCCAAATACACGCGCTTTCACCACACGCGTGTCGTTGAAGACCAGCAGATCGCCCGGCTGCAGCAGCTGCGCAAACTCCGAGAACCGCCTATCCACTGCGTGGGGGCCGCGCCCGTCGAGCAAGCGCGAACTGCTGCGTGTGGCCGCAGGGTGCTGCGCGATGCGCTCGGGCGGTAGGGAAAAATCGAAGTCGCTGAGACGGAAGGTGCGGGGAGCGCTGGCGTCGGCGGGAGATAAGGTAGGCATGTCGCTTGGGGGCCGGACAGGCCCGCTCCAAGGGTTGAGTCGAACAAAAAGGATCGGGAGGTTGGGAGACTGGGGGGCTGGGAACCGGTCACAGGACGCCCACACCTGATCCCTGTGCGAAGCCGCGATTGTGGCAAAGCGCGGCGCAGGCTTGGGGTCGCCTGCTGGCGCTCAGGCTGGCCCGCGCCCTACCAGGGCCGCCCGGCGATGCCGGTCCACATCTCGTGCAGATCGGGAAAATTCCATTTGGCCGGGTCTTCGCGTTTGGCGATGGAGTCCTGGCACTGGGGTGTGCCCATGTGGATGATTTCTGGGGGAATGCGCAGGCCCGAGCGGGTGGAATAAAAGACCAAAACCTGCGGATTGACCAAAGACGCATTGCTCTGCTCGGCGACCACACCAAGCCGCCCAGAATTCAAGCGCACCAGCGAGCCTACCGGGTAAATCCCCACGCACTTGACAAACGCGTGGAACACGCGGGTATCGAAGTGTCCGCCCGACCATTCGGCCATGTGCCGAAGCGCTTCCGAAGGATCCCAGCCGCGCTTGTAAGGTCGGTCGGAGGTGATGGCGTCGTACACATCGCACACCGCCGTCATGCGCGCCATCACGCTGATTTGCTCCGCTGCCAAGCGGTGCGGGTAGCCGCTGCCATCCATCTTTTCGTGGTGGTGCAGGCAGGCGTCGAGCACTTCAGCACTCACTTGGCCGCCCGCTTTGAGGAGCTCGTGGCCAGCCACCGGGTGGTGGCGGATCACGTCGAACTCGTGCTCGCTCAGCTTGCCGGGTTTGTTCAAAACCTCGTTCGGAATCGCCACTTTTCCCAGGTCGTGAAGCAGGCCGGCCAGCCCTGCGCTGCGCGTGTGGTCATCGCTCATCTTGAGCTGGCGCGCCAACGCAACCATCAGCGCACACACCGCCACGGAATGCATGTAGGTGTAGCTATCGGCCGTCTTCAGGCGCACCAGGCTGATCAAAGCGACCGGGTTGCGGCTGATCGAATCGCTGACGTTGTCGACCAGCTTTGTGGCTACCTCGATGTTGGCCATGCGCCCCAGGCGCGCTTCTCGAAACATGGAGCCCACAAAACCCAAGGCTTGTTGGCAGACCAAGGCGGCGGCCTGCATTTCCTGGATCGTTCCAGTGGGTTCGAGGCATCTGTTCAAGGAGACGTTGAGCTCGGCATGGAGACTCTCTGGGCGGCTTGCCAGCTCCGCCGCGTGACTTATTGCCAGGGTGCCAAAGTCGGTGTCGATGCGTTCATCGACTTCCTCGCGCGAAAGGGCAAACGCGCTGGCGGGAACGTCAAGACCGCGGTCGGTGTCGATCCACAGTTCCCTGATTGACGTCGCGCGGATGCGCTCCAGATCAGAAGCCTCCTTCAGCAGAAACGACGCGCGCCAGAACGGGTGGTCCATCCAGGAGCCGCAAAATTCCTGCACAAACATGCCGATTGCCAGATCTTCGGTCTTGATTCGCTTCAGCATGGGTTGGGGGAGGTCTTCGGTTCGCTGTCGCGGTTCTCAGGTGGGATTGCATAGTAAGCGAATGTCACTGATGGGGCGCGCCGCACGAGTCTAAAAGTCGACGACGTCCGCCGGCGCGGTGCTTCCCATACTCACTTGGCGATGAGCAGGCTGGCTGTGCGTCTATGCTTTGATGCCGAATCCCTCCACCGCTCTTTGGCCGTTTTTTTTGTCTTCTCCTGCCATGCCCGCGCCCCGCGCCCTTGCTCCTGTCATCGTGAAAGCCCTGAACAAGCTGGGCCTGCGGCGTGATATCGACTTTGCGCTGCACCTGCCGCTGCGCTATGAGGACGAAACCCGCATCACCCCGATTGCCAGCGCGCGAGACGGCGCCATGGCGCAAATTGAAGCAGTGGTCACCGCGAGTGAAGTGCAACTGCGCCCGCGCCGCCAGCTGGTGGTGCAGGTGCAGGACGCCTCAGGCGAATGCAGCCTGCGGTTTTTCAGCTTCTATCCGTCGCAGCAGAAGACGCTCGCCGTAGGTGCACGGCTGCGCATCCGGGGCGAAGTGCGCGGCGGTTTCTGGGGCCGGCAGATGTTGCACCCCGCGTTCCGGCTGGCCGGCGGCGAACTGCCCACGGCCCTCACGCCGGTGTACCCGACCACCGCGGGGCTCGCACAACCGCTGCTGCGCCGCCTGGTGACCAGCGCCCTGAACCGGGTGGACCTGCCCGAGACGCTGCCTGAGCCTGTTGCCGATACGCTGGCGGAAATTTCAAGTAAAAATGGACTCCAGCGCTTATCCAGCCTGCGCGAAGCGCTCTCATTTTTGCACCGACCTGCACCAGACGTAGCGCTCGCCACGCTCGAAGACCACAGTCACTCGGCGTGGCAGCGGCTCAAGGCAGAAGAACTGCTGGCGCAGCAGCTGTCGCAGTTCCGCGCGCGGCAGGAGCGGGCGCGGTTGCAGGCACCGGTGCTGGCAGCTGCGCCGGGCGACGCCTCCATCACCGGCCGGTTCCTGCGTGTGCTCCCCTTCGAACTGACCGCGGCGCAGCAGCGGGTGGTGCAGGAGATCGGCGCCGACCTCGCCACCCCGCAGCCCATGCATCGCCTGCTGCAAGGCGATGTCGGTTCGGGGAAAACCGTGGTGGCCGCGCTGGCCGCGACGCGCGCCATCGACGCCGGCTGGCAATGCGCGCTGATGGCGCCCACCGAAATCCTCGCCGCCCAGCACTTCGCCAAGCTCGTTGGCTGGCTGGAGCCCCTGCTCGCCGCGCAGGGGCGCAGCGTGGTCTGGCTGGTCGGTGGCCAGAAAAAGAAGGCCCGCACCGAAGCGCTGGAGCAGGTCGCCAGCGGCGCGGCTGCGCTGGTGGTGGGTACGCACGCGGTGATTCAGGAGCAGGTGCGGTTCAACAACCTGGCGCTTGCCATCGTCGATGAGCAGCATCGCTTCGGCGTGGAGCAACGCCTGGCGCTGCGCAAAAAGCTCGCTGAACATGGCATGGAGCCCCACATGCTGATGATGAGCGCCACGCCCATTCCGCGCACCCTGGCCATGAGTTATTACGCCGACCTCGACGTCTCCGTGATCGATGAATTGCCCCCCGGCCGCACGCCGGTCGTCACCAAACTGATCGCCGACAGCCGCAAGGACGAGGTGATAGAGCGCATCGCCGCGCAGGTCGCCAGCGGCCGGCAGGTCTACTGGGTCTGCCCGCTGATTGAAGAGAGTGAAGCACTCGATCTGAGCAATGCCACTGCGGTGCACGCCGAACTCAGCGACGCTTTGCCCGGCGTGGCCGTCGGTCTGTTGCATTCGCGCATGCCGACAGCGGAGAAGAAAGCCGTCATGGCGCTTTTCAACGAAGGCGTACTCGGCGTGCTGGTGAGCACCACCGTGATCGAGGTAGGGGTCGACGTGCCCAACGCCTCGCTGATGGTCATCGAGCATGCGGAGCGCTTTGGCCTCTCGCAACTGCACCAGCTGCGCGGCCGGGTCGGGCGGGGCGCTGCCGCATCGGCTTGCGTGCTGCTCTACGCCACCAACGACAGCGGCCGCGTCGGCGAGACGGCGAAAGAGCGCCTGCGAGCGATGGCGGAGACGAACGACGGCTTCGAGATTGCCCGCCGCGACCTGGAAATCCGCGGCCCCGGCGAATTTCTCGGGGCCCGCCAGTCTGGCGACGCCCTGCTGCGCTTTGCCAACCTGGACAACGACTTGGCCCTGCTCGACTGGGCCCGCGAAGCCGCACCGCACATGTTGCAGCACTTCCCCGCGCTTGCCGCCGAGCACCTCGACCGCTGGCTCGGTGGAAAATCGGACTACCTGAAAGCCTGAATCCATGACAACCGCCAGCGCTGCGGAGCGGCCTTTGCGCGGTGGTCGCTGACGGCGCCGTTCTAGTTGATGTGCAGCGAAAGGAGCTTGAACCTGTGACCCTCACCGAACTCAAATACATCGTGGCCGTGGCGCGCGAGCGCCATTTCGGCCGTGCAGCCGAGGCTTGCCACGTGTCCCAGCCCACGCTGTCGGTGGCGGTCAAGAAGCTGGAAGAAGAGCTGGACCTCAAACTGTTTGAACGCAGTGCAGGCGAGGTGTCCGTCACGCCCCTGGGCGTGGAGATCGTGCGACAGGCGCAGTCGGTGCTGGAGCAGGCGCAGGCCATCAAGGAGATTGCACGGCGCGGCAAAGACCCGCTGGATGGACCTTTGATTCTGGGCGTGATCTACACCATCGGCCCCTACCTGCTGCCTGAGCTGGTGCACAGCGTGATCAAGCGCACGCCCCAAATGCCGCTGGTGCTGCAGGAAAACTTCACCGTGAAATTGCTGGAGATGCTGCGTACCGGGGAGATTGACTGCGCCATCCTCGCTGAGCCGTTTCCCGACGCCGGGCTGGCCAGCGCGCCGCTGTACGACGAGCCGTTTGTCGCCGCGGTGCCGGGGCAGCATGCCTTGGCCCGGCTGCGGTCGGTGTCCACGGCAGAGTTGCGCGATGAGCATGTGCTGCTGCTGGGCGCGGGGCATTGCTTTCGTGACCATGTGCTGGAAGTCTGCCCCGAGTTCGCGCGCGTGGCGCCGCAGGGTGAGGGCATTCACAAGCGCTTCGAAGGCTCGTCGCTGGAGACCATCAAGCACATGGTGGCAGCCGGCATGGGGGTGACGCTGGTGCCCCGTCTGGCTGTGCCCGAGTCTGCGCTGGCGAAGTCGAAGGGGAGCTCCACGCTGCAACGCCGCCGCCATGGCGACGAGACGCACCTGCATTACCTGCCGATTCTGGAGCCCGACGGTACGCCGCCGCCTACGCGACGCGTGGTGTTGGTCTGGCGCCGCAGCTTCACACGCTACGAAGCGATTGCGGCGCTGCGCAACGCTGTGGTGGCCTGCACGTTGCCAGGGGTGACGCGGCTGACCTGACAGAGCCACGGGTATGGGACGCAGGGGCCGCTTGGAGGACTCTACTGCCCTATAGTCAAAACGCTGCGGATGCGGTGCACCGTTGTCGGTCTC
>JBBSRE010000038.1:0-13672 GCA_038243365.1 Burkholderiales bacterium
ATCGGGCCACGCGGCACCCACGCCGGGCCGCAAGCCCGACGCCGGCACGGCGGAACGAGGCTGGCTGCACTGCGGTCCGCACGGCGCCGGTCACTTCGTGAAGATGGTGCACAACGGCATCGAGTACGGAATCATGGCCGCCTATGCCGAGGGCCTGAACGTCCTGCGCCACGCCGACGTGGGCAAGCAGAACCGCGCGCCCGATGCCGAAACCACACCGCTGCGCCACCCCGAGCGCTATCAGTACGACATGGACCTGCCAGAGATCGCCGAAGTCTGGCGCCGCGGCAGCGTCATCGGCTCGTGGCTGCTGGATCTCACCGCCGAAGCCTTGGCTGCCGACCCGCACCTGCAAAATTTTGCAGGTCGCGTGTCCGATTCCGGCGAGGGCCGCTGGACCGTGCAGGCTGCCATTGACGCTGCGGTTCCGGTGCCGGTGCTCAGCGCAGCACTGTACGGGCGCTTTGCCTCGCGCGGCGAATCCGACTTTGCCAACCGCGTGCAATCGGCAATGCGGCACCAGTTTGGTGGCCACCTGGAAAAAACCGCCGAAGCGGCCAAGCGCGGTGAGGATCCAGCACCTGACACGGAGAAGAACTGACGTGGCGGCCAGCACCACAGCCAAGGCCTGCCGGTCGCCCACGCCGGGCACGCAAAACCCCGCAACCAGCCTCAAGCACGAGTCGCCGGCGGTGTCTGACGCGCTGGTGGTCTTTGGCGCCAGCGGCGACCTGGCGCACAAGAAGATATTCCCCGCGCTCTTTGCGCTGCACCAGCGCGGTGAACTCAGCGTTCCCGTGATTGGCGTGGCGTCATCCGACTGGAGCAACGCGCAGTTTCGCGAGCGTGCGCAGGCCAGCCTGGACGAAGCGCACGTGGGTGGCACGCAAACTGAGCAGCAGGATTTCCTGGCGCAGCTGCATTACGTGAGCGGCGATTACAAGCAAAGCGCGACGTTTGAGGCGCTGCGCGGCGCACTGTTGAAAGAGGGGCGAGCGGCCAAGCGGCCGGCACATTACCTGGCGATTCCGCCCAGTCTGTTTCCCACCGTGATTCGCGGCTTGGGCGCTGCCGGGCTGGCTGACGATGCGCGCGTCATCGTCGAAAAACCCTTTGGGCGTGACCTGGCATCGGCGCAGGAACTGAACGCAGTGGCATTGGAGGTGTTCCCGGAGGACGCCATCTTCCGCATTGATCACTTTCTGGCGAAGGAAGCGATCATGAATCTGCTGTACTTCCGCTTCGCCAACACCTTTCTGGAGCCGCTGTGGAACCGCAAGTACGTCAGCAGCGTGCAAATCACCTTGGCCGAAGACTTCGGCATCAAGGGCCGCGGCGGTTTTTACGAAAGCGCCGGATGCCTGCGCGACGTGGTGCAGAACCACTTGCTGCAGATCGTCGCCCTGCTGGCCATGGAAGCGCCTGGCAACCGCAGCACTGCGGCCGTGAATGCCGAAAAGTTTCAGGTGCTGAACGCCATGCGCCCGCTGACGCCCGATAACCTGGTGCGCGGCCAGTACGAAGGCTACCGTGACGAAGAGAAAGTGGCGCCGGACTCCGATGTGGAAACCTATTGCGCGCTGCGCCTTTTCATCGACTCCTGGCGCTGGGCGGGCGTGCCGTGGTTCGTGCGCTCGGGCAAGTGCCTGCCCACCACCGCCTGCGAAGTGCTGGTGCGCCTGGAATGCCCGCCAGTGCAGTTGTTTGACCATGCCAGCAGTGCCGGCGGCATAGCGGCCGACGCAGCGGTGGCGGGCAGTGCTGGCAACTACCTGCGTCTGCGCCTGTCGCCACGCTCGCTGATCGCGTTGGCCGCACGCGTCAAAACGCCAGGCAAATCGTATTCAGGTGAGCAAAAAGAAATGGTGCTGGCCGACGAACACACCGAAGAGCAAAGCGCTTACGAGCGCTTGCTCTCCGATGCCATGGCTGGCGACCCTTCGCTGTTCGCGCACGAAGACGCCGTGGAAGCCGCCTGGCGGGTGGTGGAGCCGGTGCTGGAAAACCACGGCCCTGCACTGGCCTATGCCCCCGGAAGCTGGGGCCCGGCGGCGGCTGACGCCCTGACGGCTGGACACGGCGGCTGGCACAACCCTGAAACCTGAAACCTGAAACCTGAAAGCCAAGCTACCTCAAGATCACCGTACGACGCGAAAGGACCTGACCATGAAACCCACCCAACAACTGCACCAGCTCGGCCAAAGCCTGTGGCTGGACAACATTACCCGCACCCTGCTGGACGACGGCACGCTGCAGCGCTACATCCAGGAGCTGTCGGTCACCGGACTCACGTCGAACCCGACCATTTTTGAGCACGCGATTGGCGAGTCCGACGAGTACGACCAGGACATCGCCCGCAAGACCGACGCGGGCCAGAACGGTGAGGCATTGTTCTTTGAACTGGCCATTGCCGACCTGCAGCGCGCGGCCGACCTTTTCAAGCCGGTGTTTGATGCCACCGACGGCGTAGACGGCTGGGTGTCGCTTGAAGTCTCGCCGCTGCTGGCGCACGACGCAGCAGGCACCGCCAAGGCCGCCGCGCATTTGCACGAGCTGGCGGCGCGGCCCAATCTGTACATCAAGATTCCCGGCACGCCTGAGGGTGTCAAAGCGATTGAGGAAACCATTTTTGCGGGCGTGCCGGTCAACGTGACCCTGCTGTTTTCACAGGCCCAGTACCAGGCTGCTGCCGAAGCGTATCTGCGCGGCATCGAGCGGCGCATTGCGGCCGGGCTGGACCCCAAGGTCAGTTCCGTCGCCTCGCTCTTCATCAGCAGGTGGGATGTGGCTGCCAACAAGACTTTGCCGGAACGTTTGCACAACACCCTGGGCATTGCGGTGGCCGGCCACACCTACCGCGCGTACCGCGAACTGCTGGCGACGCCGCGCTGGCAGCAACTGGCCGCCGCATGTGCGCATGTGCAGCGTGTGCTGTGGGCCAGCACGGGAACCAAAGACCCCAAGGCACCCGATACGCTGTATGTGGACGCTCTGGCCGCGCCCGACACCATCAACACCTTGCCCGAAAAAACCCTGCTGACCGTGGCCGACCACGGCAAGGCGAAGCAGACCTTGACGGCAGGCGGCGACGCAGCGGACGCAGCTGCAGCCGCTTGCGTTAACGCGGGGATCGACATCGACGCGCTGGCCGAACAGCTCCAGCGCGAGGGCGCGGAATCGTTTTCCAAATCTTGGAAGAGCCTGCTGGACAACATCGCCAGCAAAGCCAAAAACCTGTCGCATAAGAAGTCAGCGCCATGAACGCAGGCAGCAGTACCCAAGCGCCATTGGGCGGCGGCGAATTGACGCAGGCGGCTGCCCCTGCGCTGACACAAAGCCACGAATGGCTGGCCCTGCTGGCCCACCACCACATGGTGGGCGATCAGCACCTGCGCCAGCTGTTTGCGGCCGACGCTGCGCGCGGTGAGCGCCTGCAGGCCGAGGCGGCGGGTTGGTATCTGGACTACTCCAAGCAGCGCGTGACCGATGAAACACTGAAATTGCTGTTGGCATTGGCCGAGAGCCGCGGCCTGGAAGCGCGCCGCACCGCCATGTTCCGTGGGGACGCCATCAACACCACTGAGCATCGTGCCGTGCTGCACACGGCGCTGCGGGCACCGGCTGCTGCGCAAGTGTTCACCGAGGGCGTGAACGTGGTGCCGGAGGTGCACAGTGTGCTCAAACGCATGGGCGACTTGGCCGATGCGGTGCGCGGCGGTGCCTGGCGTGGCCACACTGGCAAGCGCATTCGCAACATTGTCAACATCGGCATCGGTGGCTCGGACCTGGGGCCGGTGATGGCGCACGAGGCGCTGCGCCACTACAGCCAGCGCGACCTGTGCTGCCGGTTTGTGTCCAACGTGGACGCCACCGCGCTGGTAGAAGCCACGCGTGATCTGGATGCGTCCGAAACGCTTTTCATCGTTTGCTCCAAGACTTTCACCACAGTGGAAACCTTGACCAACGCCCACGCTGCACGCGCCTGGTGCGTGGCGCAACTGGGCGATGAGGCTGCCGTCGCCAAGCACTTTGTGGCGGTATCGACCAACGCCGAGGGCGTGGCGAAGTTCGGCATTGCGCCTGAGCACATGTTTGGCTTTTGGGATTGGGTGGGCGGGCGCTACTCCATGGACGCGGCGATTGGCCTGTCCCTGATGATTGCCATTGGTCCTGACCACTTTCACGACATGCTGGCCGGCTTTCATGCCATGGATCAGCACTTCCTGGATGCCCCGCTGGCGCAAAACCTGCCCGTGCTCATGGGCCTGCTCACGGTGTGGAACACCAACTTCCTGGGCGCGCACACACAGGCGGTGCTGCCCTACGCGCAGTACCTGAGCCGGTTCCCCGCTTACCTGCAGCAGCTCTCCATGGAGAGCAACGGCAAACATGTCACGCTGAACGGCCAGCGCGTGGACTACGCCACCGCCCCGATCGTCTGGGGCGAGCCGGGCACCAACGGCCAGCACTCGTTCTACCAATTGCTGCACCAGGGCACGCCGCTGGTGCCGTGCGACTTCATCGGTTTTTGCCAGACGTTGAACCCGCTGAGCCAGGACGCCAGCGGCACCGATAGCCAGCACAACCTGCTGATGGCGAACTTCTTTGCCCAGACCGAGGCGCTGGCCTTTGGCAAGACGGAAGACGAAGTGCTTGCGGAAGGCATCAACGCAGACCTGGCACCGCACCGCACGTTCGAGGGAAACCGCCCCAGCAGCACCTTGCTGGCGCAGCGGCTCACGCCGCACGCTTTGGGCGCACTGGTGGCGCTGTATGAACACAGCGTGTTCACGCAAGGCGTGATCTGGAACATCGATTCGTTCGACCAGTGGGGCGTGGAACTGGGCAAAGAGCTCGCCGGCACCACGGCAGACGAACTGGCGAGCGCCGCTGCGCCAGCACTAGAACATGACAGCTCGACCAATGCGCTGATCCAGCGCTACCGCACGCTGCGCAAGGAGACAACATGAGCACCGAATCGGATAAAAAATCACTGGACCAGCAGTGCATCGACACGCTGCGCACGCTGGCCATCGACATGGTGCAAAAAGCCCAATCGGGCCACCCCGGCACGCCCATGGGCGCAGCGCCCATGGCTTACTGCCTGTGGCAGCGCTTTTTGAACTACGCACCGCACGCACCGTTGTGGCCCAACCGGGACCGCTTTGTGCTCTCCCCCGGGCATGCGTGCGCCCTGCTCTACGGCTTGCTCTACCTGGGTGACGTGAAGCCAGGCGAAGACGCCGGCAACCCGCATGTGGGCAAGCCGGTCACCATGGACGACATCAAGAACTTCCGGCAACTAAACAGCCGCTGCACCGGCCACCCCGAGCACGGCTGGACCACGGGTGTTGAGACCACCACCGGGCCACTGGGCCAAGGGGTGGCCACGTCGGTCGGCATGGCGATTGCCGAGGCATGGCTGGCTGCCACCTACAACCGGCCCGACTACACCCTGTTCGATCACAAGGTGTACGCCATCGCGAGTGACGGCGACCTGATGGAGGGCGTGAGCGCCGAGGCCGCATCGCTGGCCGGCCATCTGGGCCTGGCCAACCTGTGCTGGATTTACGACCGCAACCAGATCAGCATTGAAGGCTCCACCGACATTACCTTCACCGAAGACGTGGGCGCGCGGTTCAAGGCCTATGGATGGCGCGTGCTGCAGGTGCCAGACGCGAACGACCTGGACGCCATCGGCCAAGCCTTGAAAAGCTTTCAGGACACGAAGAACCAGCCGACGCTCATCGTGGTGCACAGCCAGATTGGCTACGGAGCCCCGCACAAGGAAGGCACGGCCAAGGCGCACAGCGACCCGCTGGGCAAAGAGGAAGTGCGCCTGACCAAAGAGTTCTACGGCTGCGACCCGGATGCGCAGTTCGCCGTGCCGCAGGGCGTGCCGCAGCACTTTGCCGAGCAGTTCGGCAAACGTGGTGCCCAGGCGCAGCAACAGTGGCAGCAGCTGTTCAAGGCCTACCGAGCGCAGTACCCTGACCTGGCGCAGCAGATTGATCACATGCAGAGCGACACCCTTCCGCAGGGGTGGGACGCGGAACTGCCGAAATTCGACGCCGACGCCAAAGGCCTGTCGACCCGCGACGCGGCCGGCAAGGCGCTCAACGCGATTGCCAAGCAAGTGCCATGGGTGCTGGGCGGCGCGGGTGACTTGGCACCGTCCACCAAGACCACGTTGGGCTTTGATTTTGCGGGCGTCTTCGAAGACAAGGACCGCGCAGACACCGACCCCAAGGACCGCAACTACGCCGGCCGCAATTTCCACTTTGGCGTGCGCGAGCACGCCATGTGTGCGGCGGCAAGCGGCATGGCGCTGTCCGGCTTGCGTTCTTATGCGGCCGGGTTTCTGGTATTCACCGACTACGCGCGCGGCTCCATGCGCCTGGCCGCGATGATGGGTCTGCCGGTAACGTATGTATGGACCCACGACTCCATTGCCCTGGGCGAGGACGGCCCCACGCACCAGCCCATTGAGCAATTGCCTTCCCTGCGCGCGATGCCAGAGATGTTGGTCCTGCGCCCAGCCGACGCCAACGAAGCCGTACAGGCGTGGCGCATTGCCATGCAAACCACCCACCGGCCCACCAGTCTGGTGCTGTCGCGCCAGGCGCTGCCGACGCTGGACCGAACCCGCTATGCCAGCGCTGATGGCGTGGCGCGCGGTGCCTACGTACTGGCCGATTGCGACGGCGGCGCGCCAGAGGTGCTGCTGATGGCGACCGGCAGCGAGGTGTCACTGTGCATTGAAGCCTATGAGAGCCTGAAGAAAGACGGCATCCGGGCGCGCGTGGTCAGCATGCCGTCCTGGGAATTGTTCGAGCAGCAGGATGATGCTTACCAGGAGAGCGTGCTGCCCGACGCGGTGCGCGCACGTGTCTCCGTAGAAGCCGCATCAGGTCTGGGTTGGGAGCGCTACGCGGGTCGGCACGGCGCCGTTCTGGCGATGCACTCCTTCGGTTTGTCGGCGCCCGGCGACGAAGTGCTGGCTCACTTCGGCTTTGACGCTGCCCACGTAGAGCAAGCCGCCCGCGAGCAAATCGCTCAGCAGCAGAAAAAAGCCTGAACGCTATGAGCACCCACCTGAGCCCCTTGGCAGGAAAGCCCGCGCCACCCTCCGTTCTGATCGAAGTCGACAAGCTGCTGGGCGCGTATGCCTCCGAGCGGCCCGACCCTGGCGTTCCCGCGCAGCGCGTGTCGTTTGGCACTTCCGGACACCGGGGTTCGTCGCTCGATGTGTCGTTCAACGAATGGCATGTGCTAGCCATCACCCAGGCGATCTGTGACCACCGGAACCAGCAGGGCATCACCGGCCCGTTGTTTTTGGGTATCGATACCCACGCGCTGTCAAAACCGGCGGCCGCGAGCGCGCTGGAAGTGTTGGCTGCCAACGGCGTGGACGTGATGCACGCGCCTGACGGCGAATTCACCCCGACGCCTGCCATCTCCCACGCCATCCTGCAGCACAACCGGGCGAACGCTTCTGCGCGGGCCGACGGCATTGTCATCACCCCATCGCACAACCCGCCACGCGATGGCGGCTTCAAGTACAACCCGCCCCATGGCGGCCCGGCGAGCTCGGACATCACCCAGACGATAGGCGCGGCCGCCAACCGTTATCTGGAACAAAAACTACAAGGCGTGAAACGCATGCCGCACGCTGAGGCACTGCGCGCAAGCACCACGCACCGGCACGAATTTTTGCGCCATTACGTGGACGACCTGGACCAGGTCATCGACATGCAGGCGATTCGCGACGCCCGTATCCGCATGGGGGTGGATCCGCTCGGCGGTGCTGGCGTGCACTACTGGCTTGCCATTGCGGAGCGCTGGGGCCTGGACCTGCAGGTGCTGAACGACGCGGTAGACCCGCAGTTTGCGTTCATGACGCTGGACTGGGACGGCCAGATTCGCATGGACCCATCGTCGCGGTTTGCCATGCAAAAGCTGATTGCGGCCAAAGACCGATTCGATATTGCCTTTGCCTGCGACACCGACCACGATCGCCACGGCATCGTGACGCCCGGCGCCGGCTTGATGCCGCCCAACGATTACCTCTCGGTTGCGGCCGACTACTTGTTTCGCCACCGGCCGCAGTGGGGCGAGCGCGCCGCGCTGGGCAAGACAGTGGTGTCCACTGATCTATTGGGGCGTGTGGCACGGGCTCTGGGACGACCAGTGGTCGATGTGCCCGTGGGCTTTAAATGGTTTTCGCAAGGCTTGCTGGACGGCAGCCTGGGCTTCGCGTGCGAAGAAAGTGCCGGAGCCGCCTTCCTGCGGCGGGATGGCGCAGCCTGGAGCACTGACAAGGACGGTATCACCGCTGCACTGTTGGCCGCCGAAATGACGGCGCGAACTGGCAGTGATCCGACTGCCCTGTACGAGGCGCTGATAGAAAAGCTAGGTCGTCCCTTTTCCGACCGCGTGGAAGCACCCGCCAGCCCCGAGCAAAAAAAGGCACTCGCAGCGATATCGGCAGATCGCATCACGGCCACCGAGTTGGCAGGCGAGCCGCTTACCGATGTGATCACCAAGGCCCCCGGCAATGGAGCGGACATCGGCGGCATCAAGGTATGCGCGGCATCTGGCTGGTATGCCGCACGCCCGTCAGGAACCGAAGACATCTACAAGATCTACGGGGAGAGCTTTCAGGGTGAAGCGCACCTGAAGCAGATCCTGCGGGAAGCGCAGAGGACGGTGGACAAGGCACTGCAGGCCACCGGCGGCTGATGAGCTGATAGCCGAGCTGCGTCGGCTGCGCGGACTCGCTGCAGCTTTGAGGCTGCTCGGCGGCAGGTGCTCATGCCATGAGCGGCCGCGACATCTCACCTCAGCAATTTCGTCCGGCCTTACAGCCCACTGGATTGCGGGGTTATCCGGCCCAGCATGAACTCCACAAACGGCGGCACGCAGGGTATGTGTCCGGCGTCCGGCTTCGCGCGGCAATCGGTCAGCGACACCAAGCCTCCGGCGCCGTTCTTCGTCATGGCCGCCAAGGTGCGCTCCGAGCTGGCATAAGGAACGGTCCGATCGTCGCGGCCATGGAACAGCGCCACGGGCACCTGCGGCCGCCAGTCGTAGACGCTGCTGTCCTGCGCGATCGCATTGGTATCGTCGGCAAAGAAATTGTCGAGAAAGCGGGTGTCGTACACCACATCGGCGTCATCAGGCAGCAGTTCGCGCAGCAGGGCACGTCGCACTTCGCGTTGCGCGCTGCCGCCGAGGTAGCGCAGAAACCCGGGATTGATCAGGGCGCCCAACACCGGTTGCTTGTCGCGCACGATGTCGATCAAGCCGTCCAGCGTGGCCTGAACGTCATAAGGGCCGCCGCCCGTGACCGACATGCGCAAACCGTTCAACGCGGGCGCATCTTCAGCTTGCAGCGCGCGGTGCGCCGCCATGGTGGCATAAGCGCCTTCGGAATAGCCGGTCAGGAACAGCTCGCCGTTGTCCTTAACCTCGTTGGTGGCGCGCCAGTACTGCGTCGCCACGATGAAGTCGTTGACCGCAGCAGCGGTGGGCGTGGACAGCAGGTAGGGGTGCGGGGTACCACGTGAAGCACCAAAGCCCACGTAGTCAGGTGCCAGAACAATGTAACCCAGCGATGACAGGACTACTGAAACCTCCCCGGGAACGGCATTGTTGCTGGGCGCTTCGACGTCCCGGAAGATGGTGCCGTGCTGATAGCTCAAGACGGGGCTGGCACCGCCGAATGCCTTTCGCGGCACCGCCACCAGGCCCGATGCCCGCACCAGCTTGCCATCTGCGTCCAGCGTGCGGTATTCAACTCGCCAAGTCGCCACATCGTAGCGAGGCACCACGTTTTGCACCCGCGAACCATCGTCTTGCAAGGCGGCCGCAATGTCGTCGGCGGCAATGGTCGCGAGCGCCGTGCTTTGCAAAAATTCGCCTCGTCCGGAAGAATTGATGGCTGCAGGCGGCTCGGGCGGCAAAGGTCCTGGAATGGGCGTGGGCGGCTTCTCTGGGATCACAGGCAACGGAGCAGGCGCAATCGGGTCCTCACCCCCACCGCCGCAAGCGGAGAGTGCCAACAACGCCGCGCCACACAGGGCGGCTCTAAGTGCTTGAGACGGGACGTACGAAAAGTGCGGCATAGACGACTCCGGATCGAGAATCAAAAGGGTTCGGTGGCGGCTCTCGCGAGCGGACCGTGCAGGCGATGCAGGCGATTCATGCAGTGCAAGGCGATCCCGCTCGCTTTCTCTCAGAGTGTTATGCACACACGCGGCAGTGTTCGTAGGTGATCACCGCAAGACCAGCGCGACCGAGGCGCAAAACCTGGCGATCGCTTGCGCATCCTTTCACGAGCATGTGAGAGTGCGAACCGCCCGAGGCTTTGCCATCGCAGACTAGAGGGTCGCTAAACTGCCCGCTTTGCCACCATGCGCCGTTTTAATGACTTACTGCGTTGCTATCAAACTCAACGCCGGGTTGGTGTTTCTGGCGGTTTCCCGCACCAATGCGGGTCCCGATCAGTTCAGCACCTGTCGCAAGATGATGCTCTTCGAACAGCCCGTACTTTCGCATGCTGCACACAAAGTGGGTCGCCGAGCTGCGCAAGGCGTTCGACGGGATAGAAAGCCCGCGATGGGACCCACGAGGCGACCAGCCAAGCCTTTTGGCGCCAGGTGGCCGCACAGCCTGCCACTGCGCAAGATAAGCGACCCCAACGACCGTATGTTCTGACCTACGCGTGGGCATGCGCCCGCGCCCAATGCCCTCTTCATGACACCACTTGTTTTTGCGCACGGGAACAGCTTTCCCGGCGCCACGTACAGCGTTCTCTTTGAACAACTACGCACCCGCGGGTTTTCAGTGGCTGCGATCGACCGCTTCGGCCACGATGCTCGCTTCCCAGTGACAAGCAACTGGCCGCATCTGGTGGATCAGTTGGCGGAATTCGCTACGCAGGAAGTGGGGCGCATCGGCCAACCGGTTTTTCTGGTAGGCCATTCGTTGGGCGGCATTCTCAGCGTGATGATGGCAGCGCTGCACCCGCAACTGGCGCGCGGTGTGCTACTGCTCGATTCTCCTCTGGTGAGTGGGTGGCGGGCGAATGCGGTGAGCGTGGCCAAGCGCACCCAGATGGTCGGCGCCGTGTCGCCCGGCAAGATCAGCCGGCGCAGGCGCAACCGCTGGCCCAGCCTGGAGACTGCGCTGGAGCATTTCGCGCGCAAGAAGGCGTTCGCGAGCTGGGAACCACAAGTTTTGCGCGACTACATGACGCACGGACTGCGCGAGCAGGACGGTCAATGGGAACTTCGGTTTGATCGTGACGTGGAGACCTCCATCTACAACACGCTGCCGCACAACCTGGTGGCCTTGCTCAAGAAGCACCCGCTGCAGTGCCCAGCGGCTTTTATTGGAGGTCTTTCCTCGGTGGAAATGCAGCAAGTCGGCATGGCGCTTACGCAGCGTCTGGTGGCCGGTCGGATCACCATGATCGACGGCACCCATCTGTTCCCTATGGAAAGCCCTTCGGTCGCCGCTGCCAGCATTGAAGCGGCCTTGCTGAACTTGGATTCAGTAGCGCTGTAGAGCCAGGCGAAAGAGCAAGGGAAGACAAGTGCGGGCAAGGGCGCGCAGGGGCGGGCAATAGGCCTAGTCAACAGGAAGACGTTTCGGGCACAATACATTTTTTTACACGTTGTGCCTGAGCCGCCCTTCCATGACCCGTCCTTTTTATCTCCAGGGATAGCGCATGCGGCCGAATGGCTCCGCTCAGCTGTCCAGACGAGCGTCTCACGGTTACGCCGGCAGTCAGAGCGACGGCCCGGCTTGGCGACGCGCCTGGAGCCTAGCCTGCCTGGCAGTGGTGCTGGCGATCTGGGCGCTGTGCCAGCCGGCACAAGCGGGAGAGCTCCGACTCACTCAAGAGCACGAACGTTATCCGCTCTGGCCAGCGCTCACGATGCTGCCGGACAGGCAGGAAACCTGGAGCGCCGAACAGCTCGCAAGCCGCAACACTGACTTCCACGCCATGCCGGCCACCGTCGGCACCTTGGGACCTCGAGAAGGCGCGGTCTGGCTTAGGACCTCACTGCTCTACACCGGCGAAAACGCCGAGAGGTGGGTGCTGCACGTGGATTACGCCCCGCTGCAGCTGATCGAGGTTTTCGTACTGTGGCGCGGGCAAATCGTGGGCCGGGCCAAGATGGGCACCCTGCAAAACGCATCAGCTCGCATGTTCAAGAGCCGGTCGCATGCCATGCCCATTGAACTGCTTCCGGGTGAACCCGTGGAACTGCTGATGCGGGTAAAAACCACCGGCGCCATGATTCTGCCGCTGTCGATCGGAGCGCCCAGCACGCTACTGGAAGACGCGCTCGCCGAACAGGGTCTGCAAGGCGCCATGGCCGGCTTGGCACTGGGCCTGCTTTTCTACAGCCTGTTGCAGTGGTTGGCGCTGCGCGACGCGATCTTCTTCCATTACGCCGTGTTCACCTTCGGCTCCCTGTGCTTTTCGCTGCAGTTCTTTGGCCTCGGGGCGCAGTACCTCTGGGGGGATCGCCCCTGGCTGCTGCTGCATGCCAGCGGCCTGTCGGGTCTGCTTGCCATCGTCGGCGCGCTGCTTTTCGCAAGCCAGGCCTTGAAACCAGCATCTGGCTCAAGCTTGATGACCCGATGCATGCAGGGAGCAGCAGCGGCAACCGCCGTTTGCGCGCTTGCTTTCGCGCTGGACCTCATCAGCATGCGGGTCGTCGCATCTTTGGTGACCGTACTCGGCTTGGCCCCCGCGCTGCTGGGCCTCTCGCGTGCGATTCAGGTCACTCGCCACGGCGACGCCGTCGGCGCAACCATGCTTGCAGCCTGGCTGGCGTACTTGGTTGGCAATGGCGTGATGTTCGGCATGATCATGGGCCGGATTTCGGCCCAGTTTTGGACGATGCATGCCTTTCAGCTGGGCAGTACCATGGCCATGTTGCTGTTCATGCGGGTACTCAGCCTGCGCGTGCTGGCGCACCGCGTGGCCGCCGTGGATGCAGAGCGGGAGCGTGACCAAATGCGGTCTCTCGCTCACACTGACCCTCTCACTGCGCTTGCGAACCGGCGTGGCCTGGACTTGGCCATGACAGCATCGCTGGCAGGTGCGCACCAAGGGCACATGGTGGCGGTCTACATGATCGATCTCGACGGATTCAAGACCATCAACGACGAGTTCGGACACGATGTCGGCGACGCGTTGCTGGTGGCCGTGGCGCGCCGGCTGGAAGGGCAAGTGCGCAAAAACGATGTGGTGGCGCGCTTGGGTGGTGACGAATTCGTAGTGATGGTGTGTGAGCCCGGACGCATCCACAAAGCGCACATGCGCGGCGTGCAGCTGCTGGAGGCCTTCCACGCGCCGCTTCAAGTGGCAGGGCACCGCATCCAGGTCGGCATGACCATCGGTTACGCGCTGGCGCCACTGGACGGCAATGACGTAGTCACGCTGCTTCGCAGGGCTGATGAGGCCTTGTATGAGGGCAAGCAGGACGGCAAGTTCTGTGTTCGAAGACTGACACCACGCGCTGGCGAAACGTACTCTGGCTAGAGAAGCGCCGGCTGCAACTGCACAAAAGATTTAGTCAGGCGCCCAGGCCACCCAACCCATGGCCCAGGTCAGCAGCACTACACACCCAAACGCAATCCGATACCAGGC
>JBBSRE010000039.1:0-13375 GCA_038243365.1 Burkholderiales bacterium
GAGCAGGCTTTCACGGTCGATGGCCTTGGCCCAGGGCGTCACGCCCAAGTCATAGGTGCCCGATACCAGCACATGCGGGGCGCCCGCCGTGACCACCCGCTGCACCTGCGCTGCAAACAGCTTGCCGTTGGCGCGCGCGCTGGCGACAAAATCGTCGGGCGTCTGGCTCCCTGCCTGTACCGCCGCCATGCCTACGATCAGATCGCTGATACCGCCGTTGAGTAGCACCAAATCATCCGGCGCGAAGCTGTGCGAGGCCAGAAATTTGTCGATCTGTGCGGTGATGGTCGGAGTGGCCGCGTCGCCCGCCGCGTCAGGGGTAGCCGCAATGCGCGCATTGCCTTGCGCGTAGCTCAGGCCACCGGCCGAGACGCTGGAGATCGTCTTGCCATAGCGTTCTGCGACTCGCTGCGTCCAGTTGTTGACGCTGCCGTCGTTAATGGTGTAACGCGAGCCGCTCTGGCCCAGGTCGCTGTAGCCATCGCCGAAGGCGATGAAACGGTCGGGTGTGATGGCCGATTCGGTGGTGCCTGAGCCGCAAGCGGCCACCAGGGCTGCCGCGGCGCACGCGGCTGCGAGCACGCTGCGACGCATCCAGTTTGTTGCCATGAGTGTGTTCTCCAATAGGGTGAGTAAGTTTAACGAGATCGCTTGATGGGCCTCTGGGGGACAGCCGGCCAGCCGAGCGCCTACGGGCCCGGCGGGCACCAGGTCGCTGCCCCGTTTTACGCCGCTGCACGCTGCAACCGGTCGCGCACACCGTCCCATTCTGGCGTGTCGGGAGGGGTCTCCACCCAGATCAGGCGTACGCAGGCGTCGTCGAAAGCGCGCAGCGCCGCAAACAGCTGCTGCGCGGTCGCCTGGGCATCGTCGGGCATGCGCCGCATGATGACGCGCTCGGACGCGCTCTTGAGGGGCGTGCGCGCGTACACCGCCAAATGGGCCGCGTCTGCGCCGAGCAGGTCGAGCCCGGTGCGCAGGGCGCGCGCGTCCATCAGCCGGACCCGCGCCTTGGGGGCGTAGTGGGATTCGAGCGTGCCTGAGGCGCGCGGAGCGGCATCGGTCAAAGCGTCCGGGTTCAGCAAGGGCCGGCCACACACCGCCTCAATCTGCGCACGCGAAATACCGCCTGGCCGCAGCAGCACCGGCGCGCCGCGGGTGCAGTCGACGATGGTCGATTCGATGCCCACCGCGCAAGCACCGCCGTCCAGCACCAGCAGGTCGCTGCCCAGTTCGTCCTGCACATGCTGCGCCGTGGTGGGACTGACACGCCCGAACCGGTTGGCGCTGGGAGCTGCCAGACCGTGAATTGCGGGGGAGTTGGGAGCGCTCACAGCAAGCGCCTGGAGCAAGGCTTGCGCAACGGGATGCGCCGGGCAGCGCAGGCCGATGCTGTCCTGGCCGCCGGCTGCGGCACGGGCTGCATCGGCACGGCGCGGCAGGATGACGGTGAGCGGGCCCGGCCAGAAGGCTTCCAGCAGCGCCGCTGCGAAATCCGGTACTGCGTCGGCGAAATGCGCCACGGCTGCCTGGTTGGCCACATGCACGATCAAGGGGTGGTCGCTCGGCCTTCCCTTGGCCGCAAAGATGGCAGCCACTGCGTGCTCATCCTGCGCGCTGGCTGCCAGGCCGTACACGGTCTCCGTGGGCAGACCCACCAGCGCGCCGCCGCGCAAAACGCGCGCCGCTTCGGCAATGGATGCGCGGGCGTAGCCGTCAAGAATCATGAGGTTTCAATGCTCAAAAGGCAGGCAGGCCCAGCAACGCTGTGGCCTGGTTTGCTGTCGCACGAGCGGCGTCGATTCTGGGCGCGGTCACGGTCAGATGGCCCATCTTGCGGCCGTGGCGCGCCAGCGTTTTGCCGTAGAGGTGCAGGTGCACGCCAGGGAGCGCCAGCACGCCGGCCCAGTTGGGCGTCACAGGCGTATCGCTACTTTGCGTAAACCACAAATCCCCCAAAAGATTCAGCATGACGGCGGGGCTGTGCAGCCGCGGCTGATTCAAGGGCAGGCCGGCCAGGGTGCGCACCTGCAATTCGAACTGCGAGACATCGCAGGCGTCCAGGCTGTAGTGGCCGCTGTTGTGCGGCCGCGGGGCGATTTCGTTGACCACCAGCTCGCCGTTCTGTAGCACGAAGAATTCAACGCACAGCACACCTACGTACTCCAGCTCGGCTGCTATTGATTTAGAAGCTGCTAGCGCTTTGCCAGCAAGCGCTGAGGGCATATTTCCCTCAAACACTTCTGTCACCGCCAAAATCCCGTCCCGGTGCAGGTTGCGCTGCACGGGCAGGTGGACGCAGGCACCATCCGCACCACGCGCGACGAGCACCGAGCATTCAAAGTCCAGCGGCAGCAGTTGCTCGAGCACGCAGGGCACGCGACCCATGTGCTCCCAGGCGGCGGCGAGCTCCTGTGCTGTGGTGACACGTGCCTGGCCTTTGCCGTCGTAGCCCATGCGGGAGGTTTTTAGAATGCCCGGAAGCAGGGCGACCGGTACTTCTGCAAGTTGCTGAGCAGTTTCTATCACTGCATAGGGCGCGCATGGCACGCCGCACGCCATGAAATGGGCTTTCTCGTCCGCCCGGTTTTGCGCAACGGCCACGGCGCGGGCAGGGGGCGAGACGATGCACTGGCCTGAAAGGGCGGCCAACGCCACGGCCGGAACATTTTCAAATTCGGTAGTGACAGCAGCGCACAGTGCGGCCAGTTCGCGAAGGCCGTCCGGATCGTTGTAGGCGCTTTGAATCACGTGGTGGCTCAGGTGGGCCGCAGGGCTGGCAGGGTCCGGGTCGAGCACGGCAGTGTGGTAACCCATGGCCTGCGCCGCATGGATGAACATGCGACCCAGCTGGCCACCGCCAAGCACGCCCAGCGTGCCGCCGGGCAAAACGGGGCCGGTAGGGGGCTTCATGCGGGCGGCAGTCGCATCGCGCGCGCAGCCTCGGTTTGTTCGGCGCGGAACGCGTCCAGGCGCTTGCGCAGCGACACATCGTGGTTGGCCAGCATGGCGACCGCGAACAAGGCCGCGTTCGCCGCGCCCGCCGCGCCAATCGCAAAGGTAGCCACCGGCACGCCTTTGGGCATCTGCACGATGCTGTGCAGCGAATCGACGCCTTGCAGATGGCGGCTGGCCACCGGCACGCCCAGCACCGGCACGGTGGTCTTGGCCGCCAGCATGCCCGGCAGATGGGCCGCACCGCCGGCACCCGCGATGATGGCCTGCATGCCACGGCCGGCGGCGGCTTCGGCGTAGGCGAACATATCGTCTGGCATGCGGTGCGCCGAGACCACTTGTGCGTCGTGGGTGATCCCGAATTGCTGGAGAATCGAAACAGCGTGCTGCATGGTGTCCCAGTCGCTGCTGGAGCCCATCACCACGCCGACTTGAAGGCTGGTCATCATGTCGGAAGGCGCCGTCGCAATGCGCGTGCGCTAGAGTGAACCCACGATTTTACTTTTCAGGATGCGCGCGCTGTCACAGCCGGCATCAACTCCCCCTCTCTTTCTTTTTCCGAGCCCGAACGCATGATCAATGTCACCCTAGAAAATTTCCAGTCCGAGGTTCTGGCCGCGTCGATGAACACCCCCGTGTTGGTAGACGTGTGGGCTGAATGGTGCGGTCCCTGTAAACAGCTCGGCCCGGCGCTTGAGCAGTTGGAGACGGCCTATGCCGGACGTTTCGTACTGGCCAAGCTCGACGCCGACAAGGTGCCCGATATCGCCGGTCAGCTGTCGCAAATGTTCGGTACCCGCAGCATTCCGCTGTGCGTCCTGTTCGTGCAGGGCCAGCCCGTCGACGGCTTTGTCGGCGCGCTGCCGCCAGCGCAGTTGCGTGAGTTCCTTGACAAGCACCTGCCGTCTGAAGCCTCACTGGAAGCCGAGGCTGAAGTGGACGAGGCCCACGCGTTGCTGAACGCTGGCGACACCCAGGCCGCGCTTGAAAAAATGGCGCAGGCGCTGGCGGCTGACCCTGCCAACGACGACGCCCGCTACGACTACATCCGCTTGTTGACCTCGACCGGCGCCTATGAAGATGCGGAGGCCTTGTTGCATGAGCCGCTGGCACGCATTCCGAAGCCGCTGCGTTTCGAAGCCCTCTCGCAATGGCTCGACGCCTTGCAGTTCGTGCAGAAGGATGACCGTGGCAATTGGCCGCTGGAGCAGTTCGACGGCCTCATTGGCCAGAACAAGCGCAACTTCGATACACGCTACGCCAAGGCTCGCGTGTTGATGGCTGAAGGACAGTGGACCGCCGCCATGGACGAGCTGCTGGAAATCGTGATGCGCGACAAGGCCTGGCAGGACGGGGCGGCGCGCAAGACTTACGTTGCCATCCTGGAGCTGCTGACACCGCCGAAACCCAAGGCCGACGCCGGCGTACCCGGCAAGAGCGCGGGCGGTATCGAGCTGATGGGCAAAGCCGCGCAGCAGGAAGACGAAACCACGGCGCTGCTCAACAGCTACCGGCGCAAGCTGAGCATGGCGTTGAACTGAGCTTGCGAGAGCAGCAGGCGCGAGCGAAACGGTTTGCTCATTATTTTATAGCTGCTCGCGCAATACCAGTAAGCGCTAGAGGCTTATTTAACTCGTAAAGCGGGGGGTGCGCCGCTGCAGGGACCTCAGGCGCCCTCGGCGTGCTCTGCTCGATGTGCGGCTCAGCCCGTCAAGCGCTCCATCGCCTCGCGGTATTTGGCGGCGGTTTTCTCAATCACCGCCTGCGGCAAGCGCGGCGCCGGCGGGCTCTTGTTCCACGGTTTGCCTCCCACTTGGGCCTGCTCCAGCCAATCGCGCACAAATTGCTTGTCGTAGCTGGGCGGGTTGACTCCGGCGGCCAGCGCCGCCTCGTAGCCTTCCACAGGCCAGTAGCGCGAACTGTCGGGCGTCAGCACCTCATCCATCAACACCAGCGTGCCGTCCGGCGCCAGGCCAAACTCGAACTTGGTGTCGGCAATGATCATGCCTTTGGCAAGCGCGATTTCGGCCGCTTGTTCGTACAGCGCAAGGCTCAGATCGCGGATGCGCGCGGCGTGCTCGGCGCCCACCAAATCCACCGTTTGCTGGTAGGTGATGTTCTCGTCATGGTCACCAGCGGCCGCCTTGGCCGCGGGCGTGTAGATGGGCTGAGGCAGGCGCGCGGCATTTGTCAGGCCGGGCGGGAGGGGGACGCCGCAGACCGACTGCGTGGCCTGGTATTCCTGCCAACCGCTGCCCGCCAGAAACCCGCGCACCACGGCTTCCACAGGAAGCGGTTGCAGGCGCTGCACCAGCATCGAGCGGCCCTTTACCTGCGCCATTTCTTCAGGCGCCACCACACTCTCGGGCGTCGCGCCTGTCAGGTGGTTCGGGCAGATGTCTTTCAGCTGCTCAAACCAGAACAGCGCCATCTGCGTGAGGAGCTCGCCTTTGCCGGGAATCGGCTCGCCCATGATCACGTCGAACGCCGAGAGCCGGTCGCTCGCCACCATGAGGATAAGGTCGTCACCGACCGCGTAGTTGTCCCGTACTTTGCCGCGTGCCAACAGCGGCAGCGATTTCAGTGTCGAGGTATGCAAGGCAGGGTTGGGAAGACTGAATGAAGCAGGCATGGACGGCGTCGCAGCAAAAAGAAAAGGGGAAGGGGCGCCAGGGGCGGTAAACACACGAGCACTGAAGGCTGTGATGAGGCGCAATTCTAGGCAAGCCACCTTGTGCAGAGTGTCAGATCGCGGTTCCGGTCCGAAATGCCCTGAACACCTTGAATCGACCATCTCAGAAGGTTTCGATACGAGGCTGCACTGGAGTTACAGGGCGAACGCTCCGAGGGGCGGGCACCACCCTAAGCCCGCCATTGTGCGCCGTTTGTCCGGTACCGGCGAGGGCGCCTCCAGTGCCCCGACACGTACGTCGGAATCGCATTGCGTCGACCGACCGCGGCGCGCATAGTGGCTTGGCCCGCCCCGGCCGATCGCCCCTAAATGAGGACGGCCAGGCAGCACTTCAGTGACAGACCCCTTCCAGGAGACGCTTATGAATCTGACAATCAGTGGCCATCACCTCGACCTCACCCCTTCGCTGCGCAGTTACGTGACTAGCAAGATCGACCGCATCACGCGGCATTTCGACCGGGTGGTGGACGTCAAAGTGCTGCTCAGTGTGGAGAAACAAAAGGAGAAAGAAAAGCGCCAGCGGGCCGAATGCAGCATCCGTGTGAAAGGCAATGAGCTGTTTGCCCAGAGTGCGCACCAAGACCTGTATGCAGCTGTCGATGAGCTGGTCGACAAGCTTGACCGCCAAGTGGTACGCCACAAAAACCGCCTGCAGGATCACCATTTCGAAGCGCGTCGGCGCGACCAGACCCCACATCAGTCAGCCTGAGCTTGTCCGCCCATCCTGCACAGTGCCACGCGGCGACTGTGCGCCGCCGCCCTCCAGGGCGGTTTTTTACGGACGTTCTCGTGGGTATCAGTGTTTCCCCTAAGCGTGCATAATTCGCTTCCCGCCATGAATCGCCTTGCTTCCATACTTCCCGCAGCCCAAGTGCTGGTGAGCGTCGACGCCACCAGCAAAAAACGCGCTTTCGAAGAAGCGGGCTTGCTGTTTGAGACGCTGCACGGGCTTTCGCGCGCGCTCATTACCGACAGCCTGTTTGCGCGTGAGCGCCTGGGCTCGACCGGGCTGGGACACGGCGTCGCTATTCCCCACGGCCGTATCAAAGGCCTGAAGGCGCCGATGGCGGCGGTGTTTCAGCTGGAGCGCCCCATTGGCTTCGACGCGCCTGACGAGCAGCCGGTAGGCCTGCTTATCTTTCTGCTGGTGCCGGAAGCAGCGACTCAGAAACACCTGGAAATCTTGAGCGAAATCGCTGAGCTGCTAAGCGATTCCGCGCTGCGCGAGCGCATCAAGGGCAGCACCGACGCCGCCGACTTGCACGGCTTGATCGCCAGCTGGCAGTCTACCCAGGCCGCCTGACGGTTGCACGGCGGCAAGGCGGCCTGTGAAACCCAATGTGGTCAGCGCCGATGTCCTCTTTGAGGCCTTCCGCGCGCACCTGAAGTGGGAATGGATTGCCGGGCTGGGTGCTTCCGAGCGCAGGTTTGACGAAGTCGCGGTGCGCTCGGCGCGCTCGGGCGCCGACTTGGTGGGCTACCTCAACTACATCCATCCTTACCGCGCTCAAATTTTGGGTGAGCGAGAAATAGGCTACCTGATCAACGGTACGCCGGAAGACGCCACCCGCCGCGTGGCGCGCATCGTCACGCTGGAGCCGCCCGTCTTGGTGCTGGCAGACGGGCAGGCCGCGCCCGAAGCCTTGCTGTCAATGTGCGAGCGCGCGCAGATTCCCATGTTTGCCACGCAGGAGTCGTCGGCATTCGTCATCGACGTGCTGCGTGCTTACCTGTCCAAACACTTCGCCGACCGCCTCACCATGCACGGGGTGTTCATGGACATCCTGGGCATGGGTGTACTGATCACCGGCGAATCGGGGCTTGGCAAAAGCGAGCTCGGTCTGGAACTGATCTCTCGCGGTCAAGGCCTGGTGGCCGATGATGCGGTCGATCTGTTTCGCATCAACCAGACCACCATCGAAGGCAAATGCCCGGAACTGCTGCGCAACCTTCTAGAGGTGCGCGGCATTGGCCTGCTCGATATCCGGGCCATCTTTGGTGAGACGGCTGTGCGCCGCAAGATGCGGCTCAAGCTGATCGTGCACCTGGTGCGCAAGGAAACGCTGGAGCGCGAATACGAGCGCCTGCCGTATGAGCCGTTGACGCAGGACGTGCTTGGAGTGCCAATTCTGAAGGTTGTGATCCAGGTCGTCGCTGGCCGCAACATTGCGGTGTTGGTGGAGGCGGCGGTGCGCAACACCATTTTGCAGCTGCGTGGAATCGACACCTATCAGGAATTTGTCGAGCGGCACCGCCGCGCGATGGATCAGAACGACTGAGTGACTTTGTCACCGCTGCCGGGGCTAGCGCTGCGACCTGTGGTTCAGCGCCTTGGCCCGGCTGCACCTGGCTTTAGCTGCGATTTTTAGCGCAGCTGGCGCAAAAGCCGTACAGCGCCATCGCGTGGTCCTGCACCACCCAGCCTTTTGCCTTGGCAACCATTTGCTGGCGTTTTTCAATCTCGGGGTCGTAGAACTCTTCCACCTTGCCGCAGACGGTGCAGACAAAGTGGTCGTGGTGCTGGCCTTCGTTCAGTTCGTAGATGGCCTTGCCACCTTCGAAGTTACTTCGGATCAAAATGCCGGCCTGCTCGAACTGCGTGAGCACGCGGTAAACGGTGGCGAGGCCAATGTCCGAGCGCTCGTCCAGCAGCACGCGGAACACGTCCTCGGCGGTCATGTGGCGCAGCGAGCCCTTCTGGAAAACTTCCAGAATCTTGAGACGGGGGAGGGTGGCTTTGAGCCCCGTGTTTTTGAGCTCGTCGATGTTCATCATGGCAAGTTCTTTCGTGCGGGCTGCGGGCGGAGCCAAGGCCGGAAACGCAGGCGCGAAGCCCTGTCGCTACAATCTGACGATCATAGCCCCAAGGCCAACAAAGCCGCCCTTCATGTCTGTTTCAGTGCTTCGAATTTATCGCCTGGGTTTCATTGCGTGCATTGGCGCCATGCTGGTGGGTTGCAGTGCTTTCAACGGCGCGAGCAAATCGATTGCGAACTTCGCGACGCCGTATCGCATTGAAGTGGTGCAGGGCAATTTCGTCTCGCGCGAGCAAGTCGAGGCTCTGCGCCCCGGCATGGGCCGCCAGCAAGTGCGAGAGATCCTCGGCACCCCGCTTATCACCAGCCTTTTCCATGACGACCGCTGGGACTATGTCTTCACCCTCAAGCGCCCAGATGTCGAGCCTCAGACGCGTCGTTTGACAGTGTTCTTCACTGGCGACGTGCTTGATCGCCACGAGGGTGACGAGATGCCCACCGAAACCGAGTTTGTCGCTTCGCTCGATAGTCGCAAGGGGAAAGGCAAGGTTCCAGCGCTGGAAGCGACTGAGCAGCAGCTCGCCCGCTATCCCGCGAAAGCGCTTACGCCTGCAGAGAAGGCAGCCGACGCGGCGCCGGCCGCCGCGTCGACCCGAAGCTACCCCCCACTAGAGCCGGTCTTGCGCTGATACGCTGGGTGAGGTGGCCGCGCGCGCCGCGCCGGTCTGTTTCTTGGGATATTTGCCATGTCTTCGTCTGTTTCCACCCCTCCTCAGAACATGATTCGCGTCGCAGTTGCGGGAGCGAGCGGCCGGATGGGTCGCATGCTGATCGAGGCGATCCGCGAAAGCGATGACTGCGTGCTGGCCGGCGCGCTGGATATCCCGGCAAGCCCCGCCATCGGCTCTGACGCCACGGCGTTTCTGGGGCACGCCAGCGGAGTGGCCATCACTGCGGATCTGGATGCCGGCCTATCGAATGCGGACGTGCTGATCGATTTCACGCGGCCCGAAGGGACGCTCGCGCACTTGAAGGCGTGTGCGAAGCACGGCGTGCAGGCGATTATTGGCACCACTGGCTTCTCTGACTCCCAAAAGTCCGAGATTGCTGCGCACGCGGAGCGCATCGCCATCGTCATGGCGCCTAACATGAGCGTGGGCGTCAACGTCACGCTCAAGCTACTCGATATGGCTGCCCGCGCGCTGTCTACGGGTTACGACATTGAAGTGATAGAGGCACATCACCGCCACAAGGTGGATGCGCCGTCAGGCACGGCGCTCAAGATGGGCGAAGTGCTGGCCAACGCGCTCGGGCGCGATTTGAACGATTGCGCGGTCTACGCGCGTGAAGGCGTGACCGGCGAACGCGACCCCTCCTCCATAGGTTTCGCAGCGATTCGCGGCGGCGACATCGTCGGCGATCACACCGTGCTGTTCGCTGGCACCGGCGAGCGCATTGAAATCACCCACAAAGCGTCCAGCCGCGCGACCTACGCACAAGGAAGCCTGCGGGCAGTGCGCTTCTTGCGCGGCCACAAAAGCGGTATGTTCGACATGTTCGACGTGCTGGGCCTGAACTAGCCCCACCCGCCGGCGCTTCGACACCCCCACGTCATGGATTTCTTGCACTGGTGGCGCAGCAGCGACGCAGTCACGCAGATCGCGGCGCTGGTTTTGCTGGTGATGTCAGTGATGAGTTGGGTGGTCATGCTGTGGAAAATGCGGCTTCTGTCTCGCGCCAGCGGCGACATTGCGCGCAGCCTGGCCGCGTTCTGGCAAGCGCCCGATCTGAACCTGGCCCGGACAAGCGCCAGCCCTTTTGATCGCGACCACTGGACAGTTCCCTTGATCGAAGCGGCGGCCACTGCGCAAGAAGACCGAGCGCAGTTGAAGGGGCAAACTTCGCATGCACGCCTTGCTTCCTTGCCCCCCCACGCCACCCGTTTGCTGCGTGGGGCGCTGGGGCACGCGGTCGTGCGGCTCCAGTACGGACAGGTTGTGCTGGCCACTGTGGGCGCCACGTCGCCCTTCGTCGGCCTGCTAGGTACAGTATGGGGGATTCATCATGCGCTCGGGGCCATGGCGGGCTCCGGGCAGATCAGCGTCGAGCGCCTGGCCGGACCGGTTGGTGAGGCACTCATCATGACGGCGGCGGGCCTTGCCGTAGCGATTCCGGCAGTGTTGGGTTACAACGTGCTTGGTCGACGCGTGGCGCTGCTGGAGGCCGAGCTGGAAGGCTTCGCGCACGATCTGCTGGCGATCTGCGCGGACACACAGAGGTCCTGACGCCGTCATGGCATTCGGCCGTTTCACCCGCAACCCCGGCGCCCAACCGATGAGCGACATCAACGTCACGCCGCTGGTGGACGTGATGTTGGTGCTGGTGGTCATTTTCATTCTTGCCGCGCCTCTGCTCGCAGGGTCGCTCCGCCTCGAACTGCCTCGTGCGGAGGGGACAGCGCCAGGGACTGCGCCCACAGCCTTGCAAATAGAAATCGCCCAGTCGGGCCAGCTCGCCCTGAATGGTGAATCGATCGATGCGTCCCGGCTTCCTGCACGCCTGAGGGACGTGGCCCGCGCTTCGCCGGCCACCGAGATCCAGCTGCGCGCCGACGCGGCGGTGCCGTATGGGCGCATCGCTTGGCTGATGGGGGTGGCGCAGTCGGCCGGTCTCAGCCGAATTGCGTTTGTCGCTCAGCCTGACGCGGTCTCTGCTCAGCCCTGAGTCCGGTGCCGTGACCGCCTGGCCTGGTTCTGTGAAGACGCTTGCATTCCAGCGCCGGCCTAAAATCCCCAGCATGCAGCGGTTGCCCGCTGCCTTTTTATTTCTCGGGCCCCCATGGACACCAAATACCAACCCGCTGACGTCGAGCGCGCTGCGCAGGCGCATTGGCGCGCCACCGACGCTTATCGTGTCACTGAAGACGAGAGCAAGAAAAAGTTCTACGCCTGCTCCATGCTGCCCTACCCCAGCGGCAAACTGCACATGGGCCATGTGCGCAACTACACCATCAACGACATGCTCACGCGCCAGCTGCGCATGCAGGGCTACAACGTCTTGATGCCCATGGGCTGGGACGCCTTCGGCTTGCCGGCCGAAAACGCTGCCATGAAGAATGGCGTGCCACCTGCGCAGTGGACGCTGGACAACATCGCGTACATGAAGAAGCAGATGCAGGCCATGGGCCTGGCCATCGACTGGAGCCGCGAGGTTGCCACCTGCGACCCCACGTACTACAAGTGGAACCAGTGGCTGTTCCTGAAGATGCTGGAAAAAGGCATTGCCTATCGCAAGACCCAGACCGTGAACTGGGACCCCGTCGACCAGACCGTGCTGGCCAACGAGCAGGTCATCGACGGCAAGGGCTGGCGCACCGGCGCGCCGGTGGAAAAGCGCGAGATTCCCGGCTACTACCTGAAGATCACTGACTACGCCGAGGAATTGCTCGACTTTGTGACCGGCGACAAACTTCCAGGTTGGCCCGACCGCGTCAAGCTGATGCAGGAAAACTGGATCGGCAAGAGCGAAGGCGTGCGCTTTGCGTTCCCGCACGAGATACGCGGCGCCGACGGTGAGCTGATCGGCGGCGGACGCATGTACGTGTTCACGACACGCGCCGACACCATCATGGGCGTGAGCTTTTGCGCCGTCGCACCCGAGCACCCGCTGGCGCAGCACGCAGCGGCCACCCATCCGCAGCTCGCGGCGTTCATTGAAGAATGCCAATCCGGCGGCACCACCGAAGCCGAACTGGCGGTGCAAGAAAAAAAGGGCATGGCCACCGGTCTGCAAGTGCAGCACCCGCTGACGGGCGCTGCGCTGGAGGTGTGGGTCGGCAACTATGTGCTGATGGGCTATGGCGATGGCGCCGTGATGGGCGTGCCAGCCCACGATGAGCGTGATTTCGCCTTTGCCCTCAAATACGACCTGCCGATTCGCCAGGTCGTGTTGGTGGACGGTGAGCATTTCGACTTTCACCACTGGCAAGACTGGTACGGCGACAAGCAGCGCGGCGTCACCGTGAACTCCGACAGCTTCAGCGGTTTGAGCTATCCCGACGCCGTGAATGCCGTGGCGCATGCGCTGGAACAGAAAGGTCTGGGCGCCAAGACGACGACTTGGCGACTGCGCGATTGGGGCGTCAGCCGCCAGCGCTACTGGGGCACGCCCATTCCCATCATCCACTGCGATGAGCACGGTGCGGTGCCCGTGCCCGAGCAGGATCTGCCTGTGGTGCTGCCGCGTGATTGCATTCCCGATGGTTCGGGCAATCCGCTGCACAAACATGCCGGTTTCCACGCTGGGGTGGTGTGCCCGGTCTGCGGCAAGCCTGCGCGGCGCGAGACCGACACCATGGACACGTTTGTCGACAGCTCTTGGTATTTCATGCGCTACTGCGACCCGCACAACAGCGAGGCCATGGTGGCCGAGGGCACCCAGTACTGGATGCGCGACGCGCAGCAGGCCACCGGCGGCAGCGGCATGGACCAATACATCGGCGGCGTGGAGCACGCCATCCTGCACCTGCTCTACGCACGCTTCTGGACCAAGGTGATGCGCGACATGGGGCTGGTGACGGTAGACGAACCGTTCACCAAGCTGCTCACGCAGGGCATGGTGCTCAACCACATTTACTTCAGTCTTGGCGATCAGGGCGGCAAGAACTATTTTCCGCCCGAGAGCGTGACTCCCGTACTTGATGCGCAAGGGCACATCGTCGGCGGCACGCTCGCGCTGGCCGATGGCGCCTACCCGGTTGGCACTGCATTGGAATATGGCGGTATCGGCAAAATGGGCAAGAGCGAGCGTAACGGCGTGGACCCGCAGGACCTCATTGAGAAGTACGGCGCCGACACGGCCCGCCTCTACACCATGTTCACCGCACCGCCCGAGGCCACGCTCGAGTGGAACGACGCGGCGGTCGAGGGCAGCTATCGGTTCCTGCGCCGCGTGTGGAACTTCGGCATGAAGC
>JBBSRE010000040.1:0-13225 GCA_038243365.1 Burkholderiales bacterium
AAGGTAATCAGCGCTGGCTCACGGTGTGCCTCGTCACTGACCGCGTTTGCCAAGCCAGCACCAATAGTACCCAGCAGCGCAAGCCCTGCGATGGCAACCACCAACTCCCGCGGGAACGCAGACAACAGGCTCGCGACCAAGCCGCCGCCCAAGCCCATTGCGACGTAGAACGCTCCGCACGCCGCAGCGGCTGTGTAGCGCCGCTGGGGGTTGGGGTGCGCCTGGGGTCCCATGCAAATGGCAGCCGTGATGGCGCTGAGGTTCAGTGCAAACGCGCCAAAAGGCGCCAAGATAAGGGTCGCAACGCCAGTCAAGGTGATCAAATGCGAGACCGGAAGTTGGTAACCAGAGGCACGTATGGCTGCCACGCCGGGCAGGTTCTGGGATGCCATGGTGACCACGAAAAGCGGCAGAGCCAGGCTGATCACTGCGTCCCAGCGGAACTCCGGCATGGTGAATTGAGGGACGGTGAAGCCCAGGTTCACCACAGACCACTGCATCTGGCCGGCGCCCACGACGTAGGCGATGCCGGCACAAAGAGTGGCGACCACGGCGGATCGAGCCGCAAAACGCTTGAACACCAAATAGGTTACGAGCATCACCATCACTAGCGGCAGCGCCGTCTGTGCGGCCACGAAAGCCTCCATTGCGAAGCGCGCCAAGACTCCGGCGAGCAAGCCGGATGCGATTTCGGTGGGGATGCGTTTCATGATGCGCTCGAACCATCCGGTCACGCCTACCAGCACGATCAGCACCGCGCAAACGATGAAGGCCCCGACAGCGTGCTGCATGCCGAATTGCCCGCCCGCGCCTGCGACCGCCAGCACTGCCGCTCCCGGCGTAGACCACGCGATCATTACCGGTTTGCGCAGCCACAGGGACGGGAGAAGCGTGCACAGGCCCATCCCGAGGCCGAGTGCCCAGATCCAGGACGCGATCTGGTCGGGCGTCGCTCCGAACGCCTGCGCCGCCTGAAAAACGATGGCGACGGAACTGGTGAAGCCCACCAACACTGCCACGAATCCGGCGATGACGGCTGAAACACTGAGATCTCGGAAGAACTGCATAGGCCGGGATTCTGCATGCGCCAAAGTCTCTGAGCGCGCAAGCGTCGCACCAGAGCGCGAGTGCGGCTCCGGTCGCATTTGGGAACGCTGAGCGCCAAACTTGGCTAGGCTCGACGAGGAGATCGCTCCCATTGCCTCCCGTTAAGCGTGCAGCCGCCACTTCGGCCACGCGAGGATGCCGATGCCCAGTCAGCACAGGTGTGCCACGCGCAGAGCTTGCGACCCCAGCGCTGGGCAAGTCGGGGAAATTGACGGGCCCGTGCAAGGGAATGCCAGGATCCGCGTTATCTACCCGCTGCAGTGACGCGAAGCAGAGCCGCCGCACCGCTGACGGGCACGACGCGCAATTCTCAAATTTCGATCTTCGAGCCAAGCTCGACAACCGCGTTGTTAGGCAGGTTCAAAAAGTCGGCAGCGCCGCTAGCGTTGCGGTGCATTTGGGCAAACAACTTTTCCCGCCACGGTGCCATGCCGCTGCCAATCGTCGGAATAACGGTATCGCGCGAAAGAAAGAAACTGGTGGTCATCGGTTCCACATCGGCTCCCCGCCCCTTAAGCAATTGAAGCGCGCGAGGAACGTCTGGGTCGTTTTTGAACCCGTAGTGGATGACTACCTGCCAGCAGTCGTGGCCTAGCGACTCCACCTGCAACCGGCCGTCAAGCCCGATCCATGGCACTTCGTGGTTGTTCACCGTGACGAACAGGTTGGTCTCGTGCAGCACCTTGTTGTGCTTGAGGTTGTGAAGCAGCGCATTGGGCACTGCGCCTTGCTCGGCGCTCAAAAAGACTGCCGTACCGGCTACACGTGTGGGCGGGCTCACAAACACCGATTCGAGGAACGTCGGCAGATCAATCGCGTCGCTGCGCATTTTCTCGTTCAGCAATCGGCGGCCTTCCTTCCACGTCATCATCAGCGTGAACACGCCCGCACCGATCATCAACGGGAACCAGCCGCCTTGCAGCAGCTTGAGCAAGTTGGACGCAAAAAACGCAAGGTCTACCAGAAAGAAAAAGCTGGTGGCACCAATGCACAGCGCCAGCGGATATCGCCAGCCGTAATGCAAGACGAAAAACGTGAGCACCGTCGTGATCAGCATGTCCAGTGTCACTGCGATGCCATAGGCCGCAGCCAGGTTGCTCGATGAGCGGAACAGCACCACCGCCAAGACGATGGCCGCAAACAAACTCCAGTTCACAAAAGGCAGATAGATCTGACCGGTGTCGCGTACGCTGGTGTGCTGCACATTGAGCCGTGGCAAATAACCTAGCTGAATCACCTGCTTGGTCACACTGAACGCACCCGTGATCAAGGCCTGCGATGCGATCACCGTCGCCATCGTGGCCAACAACACCAAGGGCACCAGCGCCCAGTCGGGCGCCATCAAATAAAACGGGTTTTTCACGGCCTCCGGGCGCGACAGCAACAAGGCGCCCTGACCGAAATAGTTAAGCGTGAGGCACGGCATGACCACGGCGAACCACGCGATGCGGATCGGCCGTTTTCCAAAATGTCCAAGGTCGGCATACAGGGCTTCTGCGCCGGTCACACACAGCACTACGGCGCCCAGAATGATGAAGCTGGTGCCCGGGCTGGCAAAGATGAAGCGCAACGCAAAGTGAGGGCTCAGCGCCCACAGAATTTCCGGGTGGTTGACGATGTGCGAAATGCCCAGCGCCGCAATGCAGACCATCCAGACCAGGGTAATGGGCCCGAAGAACTTGCCAATACCTCCGGTGCCGCGCTTTTGCACCAAGAACAGGCAAAACAGCACCGCCAACGTCAACGGAATCACATATTCGCTGAATTGGGGAGACACCACTTCCAGGCCCTCCACAGCAGAGAGCACCGAAATCGCCGGGGTGATGACACCGTCGCCGTAGAAAAGCGAAGTCCCAAAAATTCCAATAGCCAGCAGATATTTACGCAGGCGCGGCTTGTCCTGCACCGCTTGCGATGCCAGCGCCAGCATCGCCACCAAGCCACCCTCACCATTGTTATCAGCCCGCAGCACCAGCACTACGTATTTGAGCGAGACGATGACGCTCAACGTCCAAAAGAAGATGGACAGAATGCCGTAGACGTTGTCCTGGGTAAAGGGAACATGCCCGGACCCGAACACCTCCTTCATGGCATACAGCACGCTCGTGCCGATGTCTCCGTACACCACGCCAATCGCAGCGAGCGTAAGCGCGGGCAGCGCAGATTTCGAGGTTTGCACAAACAAGAGAGGCAGCTCCCGCTGTGCGGGTTGCGCTATCGCCTCAGGACTTTAGGGGCGCCCATTCTGCGCCGCGCCGATGGCCGCAGCCAGCATGCATGGGGTGGCAGAAGGCAAGTTGTGTGCGATTGTTGCGAGTCGGCCACGCCGTCGTCAGGTGCGTTGGCTCTGTCAGCCTTATGGTGTAAGCGATGCCGGTAGCGCGCCCCGACCGCCTCAGTCGTAGATTTCCGCGTCCGGGTCCGTAGCTTCGAGCTCGTAACTGGCGGCCAACATGGCCAGCCTTGCAATCACGCCATACATGTAGAAACGGTTAGGCGCGCTGGCGCCGGGTCGCGCGCCCAGCTGTGGCATGTGGGTGCTCTGGTCGAACGCCAACGGCACGTAGGACGACCCGGGCATATTGAGGCTCTCGTCGATGCCGCGGTCAGGGTGCATGCGGTAGAAGCCCCCCACGACGTAGCGGTCCATCATGTAGACCACTGGCTCGGCGACGGCGCTGTGCAGGCGTTCCTGGGTGAGCACTCCTTCCTGCACGATGACATCGCCAACGATGGCGCTGTCTTTAGCCCCGCCTTTGGATCGCGGCTTACGGGTCAGCGCCTCCAGGTCCTTGGCATCCCGCACCGTGAGCACCGACGCACCTGCCGTACCGTTGTCTGCTTTGACGATGGCAAACGCTTTTTCCTTGATGCCGTATTCCTTGTATTTGCGCCGGACCTTGGTCAGCAAAGCATCGACCTGCGACTGCAGGGCTTCCAGCCCGCCCTGGTGGCTGCTGTCCACATCACTGCATTTGAGAAACAGTGGATTGATCAACCAGGGATCGATCCCCAGCACCTTGCCAAAACGCTTTGCCACCTCCTCGTAGCTGCGAAAGTGGTTGCTTTTGCGGCGCACCGTCCATCCGGCGTGCAGAGGCGGCAGCAGGTACTGCTCGTGCAGATCCTCCAGGATCCCGGGCGCACCTGCAGACAGATCGTTGTTAAGCAAGATAGTGCACGGATCAAAATGCTTGAGTCCCAACCGATGGCGGGTGCGCACAACCGGCTCCAGCGTCAGGCTTTCACCGTGGGGCAGCTCAATGACGGTGGTTTTTTTGACGTCTGGGCTAATTGAACCTACGCGGACATTCAGACCTGCCATGTTGAAGATGCGCTGCAACTGGGCGAGGCTGCTCAGATAGGCGCTGCTCCGGTTGTGGTTCTCGGGAATGATGAGCAGGTTGCGCGCTTCCGGACAAATCTTTTCAATCGCTGCCATGGCAGCTTGTACTGCCAAGGGCAGCATTTCGGAGGTCAGGTTGTTCCATCCGCCCGGGAACAAATTGGTATCCACCGGCGCCAGCTTGAACCCTGCGTTGCGAATGTCCACCGAGGTGTAGAACGGAGGCGTGTGCTCCATCCACTCCAGGCGAAACCATCGCTCGGTGGCAGGCATCGAATCGATGATGCGCTGCTCCAGTTCGTTGATGGGGCCGGTAAGGGCGGTAATAAGGTGCGGAACCATGCGGCAATGCCTTACAGGAGGGATGGGCGATTGTAGAAGTGCGCCATGGCGCGCCCGTGTCAGCGGCGCCAGAAGGCTGGTGTCAGCAGCGCCAGGAAGCTGAGGAACTCCAGCCGCCCGAGCACCATGGCCAGAGTGCACACCCACACTTGGAAGTCAGTGAGCACCGCGTAGGTGGAGGTGGGGCCGACTGCGCCCAGACCCGGCCCCATGCAGTGCAGGCTGGCCATTACGGCGCTGAAGGCGGTCACAGGGTCCAGGTCGGTCGCCATCAGCACCATGCTGAGAATGATCAGCGTGGCTACGTACACCAACATGAAAGCCAACACCGAAAAGATCATGGGGCTGCCCACCACCCTGCCGCCCAGGTGAACCGGCTGCACCGCGTTCGGGTGTACCAAGCGGGTGAGTTCGCGTTGCGCCTGCTTGACCAGAATCAGCATGCGCACCATCTTGATGCCACCGCCCGTAGAGCCGGCGCTGGTGGCTACACCAGACAACATCAGCATCAACACGGGCGCGACTACCGGCCAGCCCAGATAGTCGCTGGTGGAATAGCCGGTGGTGGACGACACTGACACGGTATGGAACAGGCCTTGGCGCAGCGCTTCAAGCGGCGCATAGATACCTTTAACCCACAGCATGAACGCCACGAAAAGGCCCGCCCCGACCAAGGTGCCCAGCGTGGCGCGAATTTCCGGGTCCCCCATGAAACCGCGCAAACTGCCGCGGCGCATTGCGACAAAATACAGCGCGAAATTGCAACTGGCCAGCAGCATGAAGAGCACTGCGATCCATTCCAGCAACGGTGAAGCGAAATAGCCAAAGCTCGCGTCGTGAGCCGACATGCCACCCAGGCTCACGGTAGTGAACATGTGCATCAGCGCGTCGAGCGGCTCCATACCCGCGAGCCAATATGCCAGCAGGCAAGCGATGGAAAACGTGGCGTACACGCCCCACAGCCCTTTCGCGGTGCCGGTCATACGCGGGGTCAGCTTGGTATCCCGAATGGGCCCGGCCGCCTCTGCCTTGAACAGTTGACTTCCACCCACGCCCAGCATGGGCAACACCGCCACCGCCAGCACCAAAATGCCCATGCCGCCAATCCATTGCAGCAAGGTGCGCCACACGTTCACGGATACCGGCAGCGCGTCCAGCCCAGTGAAGATGGTGGCGCCGGTGGTGGTCAAGCCGGAAACAGCTTCGAAATACGCATGCGTGAAAGAAATAGGCCGCCCGGCCAGGCCGCAAGCCAAAGTGAGAGGCAGCGTGGCGACCAGCGGCAAGAGCGTCCAGGCCAGTGAAACCAGCATGACGCCGTGGCGCGGCAGCAGTTCACGGCGGTAGCGGCGCAAGCCGAAGGTCATCGCCGCGCCGCTTGTCAGCGCCAGCGCCATGGCGATCGGATAGACCTCCCAGACACCGTCTTGCTGGTGCAGCGACACCGCCAGCGGTACGCCCATCGCCAGCGCGAACAGCATGACCAGCATGCCGAGCACCCGCAGGACAGATAACACGTCAACCATGCTGCGCGTTTAAAAGAACGTCGCGCTGACGCGGAACAGCTTTTCCACGTCGCGCACCAGCCGCTTGTGCGGCAGGAAGAACACCACGTGGTCGTCCCGCTCGATAACGGTGTCACTGTGCGGGATGATCACTTCCGGCGGATGCTCCGCCGCAGTCCCCGCATCCGGGAGCCCGCGCACGATCAATCCCATGTGCACATCGGAAGGCAAGCGAAGCTCACTGACCTTGCGGCCCACAACACGCGATGACTTCCGGTCCCCGCGCGCCACCATCTCGAGCGCCTCCGCGACTCCGCGGCGCAGGCTGTGCACTGCCTGCACGTCGCCCCGACGCACATGGGCCAGTAGCTCTCCCAGCATGGCCTGCGCTGGCGAAAGCGCAATGTCGATCTGCGTGCCGTGCATCAGGTCGGCATAGCTGCGCCGATGGATGAGTGCGAGCACCCGCCGCGCGCCCATGCGCTTCGCGAGCAGCGCAGACATGATGTTGTCTTCATCATCGTCGCTGAGCGCGAGGAACAGGTCCACGTCCTCGATCGTCTCGGACGCGAGCATGTCCTCGTCTGTAGCAGACCCGTGCAGCACCAGCACGCCGGAAGGCAACAGCGCCGCCAGCTCTATGCAACGCTCGGCGTCTTCTTCCAGCACCTTGACGTGAAAGCGCCCCGATTCCCGGCCCAACTGCTGCGCCAGGCGCAAGCCTACCGCGCCACCGCCGGCAATCATCACGCGGCGCACAGCGCGCGCCTGGAGCCCTGCTGGGCGATGCAGGCCCCGCAGCACCTCGGCAATGTTTTCGCGCGCCGACAGCACAAACACTTCATCAGCCGGCAGGATGCGGGTGAGTCCGTCGCAGGCGAAAAAGCGGTCAGGTTCATCTGCAAACCTGCGGTACAGACCAACGATGCGCATTGCCAATTGCGGCATGCCGAGGCGAATGTCCGCAATGGTCTGGCCGACCATGGGAGCACCTTCGCGCGCGCGGGTCGAGACCAGGCAGGCCCGGCCACCAGCGAACTCGCGCACCTGCATGGCTTCCGGGTACTCGATCAGCTTGCCGATGTAACGCGTGAGTGACTCCTCCGGGCAGATGATCCGACTGACACCAAAGCCTTCATTGCTGGTCAACGCTTCACTGTCAAAGCCCATGGAGCGCACCCGGGCGATGCGGGTGGGGATATTGAAAAGCAGCTGCCCCAGTTTGCAGCAGACCAGATTGGTTTCGTCTTGCGCCGCGCAGGCGATCAGCAGATCGGTGTCGTTGGCGCCGGCTTCGGCCAGCACCGAAGATTCGATGCCGTTGCCGACCACGCCGCGCAGGTCAAAGCGCGATTCGAGCTCGCGCAGACGCCGCGCATCTTGATCGATGACGGTGATGTCGTTCTGTTCAGACACCAGGCTTTCGGCCACGCTCTCACCCACGCGGCCTGCCCCCAAGATGATGATTTTCATGCGCGAATGCTCAGAATTTCGCCCGCTTAGCCGCGCACTTCGCCCTGGCCCATGACCACCCATTTGAGCGAGGTCAGGCCTTCGATGCCCACCGGACCGCGTGCATGAAATTTATCGGTGCTGATGCCGATCTCGGCACCGAGACCATATTCGAACCCGTCCGCGAAGCGTGTGCTGGTGTTCACCATCACGCTGGCGGAATCGACCTCACGCAAAAAGCGCTGGGCGTGCACATGGTCGCGCGTGACGATGGCGTCGGTGTGGTGGCTGGAATAGCGGTTGATGTGGGCGATGGCGTCCTGCACACCATCCACGATCTTGATGCTGATGATGGGCGCCAAATACTCTTCGGACCAGTCCTGCTCGGTGGCCGGCACCACGTTGGCGCCGGCGACCGGCGCGAGCAATGCCATGGATTCTGCGCACAAGCGCATCTCCACGCCCTTTTTTGCAAACACGGCACCCATGCGTGGCAAGAATTCCTGCGCCACCGCGCGTGCCACCAGCAGACTTTCGCTGGCATTGCAGGGGCTGACCTTCTGGGTCTTGGCATTGTCGACAATGGAGACCGCCATGTCGATATCGCAGGGGTCGTCCACATAGGTGTGGCAGTTTCCGTCAAGGTGCTTGATAACGGGCACCTTGGCATCGGCGGAGATGCGCTCAATCAGGCCCTTGCCACCCCGTGGAATGATGACATCCACGAACTGCGGCATGGCAATCAGTTCGCCCACCGCGGCGCGGTCAGTGGTCTGCACCAGTTGCACCGCGTCCTGTGGCAACCCGGCAGCTTCTAGCGCCTGCCGCACCAAAAGTGCCAGCGCCTTGTTCGATTCGATGGCCTCCGAACCGCCGCGCAGGATGGCAGCATTGCCGCTCTTGATCGCCAGACTGGCCGCCTCGATGGTGACGTTGGGCCGGCTCTCAAAAATCATGCCGAACACGCCGATGGGCACGCGCATCTGCCCTACGCGAATGCCGCTAGGCTGCTGCTGCATGCCACGGATCTCACCAATGGTGTCTGGCATCACCGCCAGCTGCTCGCATCCCTGCGCACACGTCTCCAGCACTTTGTCGGTGAGCTGAAGACGATCCACCATCGGCGCCGACAGGCCATGAGCGCGCGCGCGCTCCAGATCGAGGGCATTGGCATGTTGCAGCGGCGCCGTCTGGGTGCGCAGCAAACCGGCCAGCGCCGTGAGCGCTTTGCTTTTGATAGCTGCCGGCGCAGACGCCATAAGCGCTGAGGCCACTTTTGCTTGCAAACCTAAAGTCTGGACGTATTCACTGACGTTGAGGGCGTTCATCTGTCGGATTTTGGCAGATGCACACGAAGCGGTACTCGTACGACTACCTCCTGCCTGCTCCCTGTCCCACAGAGGCGGTCCCGGGCTCTTCGTAGCATGGTTGTTTTACCTCTACAGGGAGTTCGCCATGAGCGTTGCCAAAGTCATCGAGATCAGTTCCACCAGCAAAACCAGCTTCGAAGAAGCCATCAGCAGCGGCATTTCCAATGCTTGCGCAGACGCTTCGAATGTGCGCGGCGCGTGGATCAAGGAGCAGAAAGTCACTGTGGAAGGCGGCAAGATCACCGCCTACCGTGTGAACATGCAAGTCACTTATGTGGGCGACGGCGGTAAAAAGTAAAAAGTAGGTAAGGCGCGAGGCAGACCCTGAGCGGGTTTGTCAGCGCCCCGCAGCGCCTGTGCGCGCCAGTTGTAGCGCCAGACGCTGCAACGCTTGCCAGGGCTCCTGAGGCCAGTCGGGCACACGCAAGCCTTTGACAATGCCATCGACCATGTGTGCCGATTGCAGTAATCGCCCAGCGGCCGCAGGTTCCACCTGCGGCGCCACGCGCTCCAACAATTTTTCTTTGACCCCCCACACCCGCGCCTCGCGCAGCGCCATTGGGAGCGGCCTGCCGTCTGCCAAGGCATCTGTTACACGCTTGAGTGCCCGGATGTCATCCGACAGTGCCCAATGCACCAGCACGGCTGCCGTCCCTTCTGCCTCCAAACCCTCCAGCATGCGCTGCACCCTGATCACCTGACCTGCCAGGGCGGCCTCCGAGAGCTTGAAGACGTCATAGCGAGCAACGTCGAGCACCGCAGCTTCTACCGATTCGCGGCTCAGCTCCCCCGTTGGGTACAGCAGCGCAAGCTTTTGAATTTCCTGGTGCGCGGCCAGCAGATTGCCTTCCACACGATCAGCGAAAAACTGCAAAGTGCGCTGCCCAGCCTCGCCTGAGGCTACGCGCTGCTGCTGCGCTGCAAGGCGCTGTGCAATCCATTGCGGCAGAGCCGGGCGCTCAATGGGATCGATCTGCACCGCCACGCCGGCGCTGGAAAGTGCGCTGAACCACGCGGCAGAGCGAGTGGCCTTGTCGAGGCGCGGCAGCAGCACCATCGTCAGCGTGCTGCTGTCCGGTTGTGCTGCAGCCGCAACTTGTTGAAGCGCAGTGCTGCCGTCTTTCCCCGGTTTACCGGACGGCACCCGAATTTCCACGATCTGCCGGTCGGCAAACAGGCTCAGACTGCCGCCCGCGGCAAGCACCGCGCTCCAGTCGAATCGCGCCCCGCTCACCACGAAAACGCTGCGTTCGGTGTGTCCGGCGGCCCGCGCTGTAGAGCGAATGGCATCGGCCGCTTCTTCTAACAACATCGTCTCGTCGCCGTGCAGCACGTACAGCGGCGCAAGGCCGCGCTGCAGTTGCTGGGGCAGGTTGGCAAGGCTGGTTTGCATAAGCGTCAGTGGCGTTAGAGCGCTAGGCCGTTAGGGGCGAACGCTGCCGGCTAAAGTGGTTGGCGCAGAAGACGTCTGCACACCTGCAGCTTTGCGCGCCGGCAGAGCGCGCGTCTCACCCAGGGCGAGCACGAAGAACGCATCGGGCACCAGCCCGGCGGCGTCGCGTGCAACCTGCAGATCACGCGGCGGCTGGTCCAGCGGCTCATCGGTCAGTTCAAACGTACCCCAGTGCACCCCCAAGCTGCGCTGCGCACCGAGATCCTGGTGAATGCGCACGGCTTCGACAGGATTGACATGCTGCGGTTGCATGAACCAGCGTGGCTCATAGGCGCCGATGGGCAGCAGCGCCAGATCAAAGCCGCCGCCCAGTTCAGGCGTCTGCGCACTGGCAAACCGGGCGCGAATGTCGGCGAAATCCGGGCTGTAGCCCGTGTCACCGGCAAAGAACCAGTGCAGGTCGGGCGCAAAGACCGCCCAGCCGCCCCACAGCGTCTGGTTCCGGTCGAGCAGGCTGCGTGCCGACCAGTGCTGCACGGGGGTGAGCTGGAATCGCGTATTGCCCACGTGCACCTCTTGCCACCAGTCCAGCTCTTGCACGCCGGCAATGCCCCAGCCCTCCAGCAAGGCCTTGAGCCCGAGCGGCACCAGGAACGCGGTGGGATGCCCAAGCTGGCGGCTGCGCTGGTAGAGCCCAACAAGCGAGTCGCGGTCCAGGTGGTCGTAGTGGTTGTGCGATACGAGCACCACGTCGATGGGCGCAAGCGCGTCAAGCGCCACGCCAGGTGGCTGGGCGCGCCGGGGCCCCGCCCAAGACACGGGCGACGCACGCTCGCTGAAAACCGGGTCGGTCAGCACCTGCAAGCCACCGGCCTGCACCAGCGCACTCGCGTGACCGATCCAGGTCACGGTCGGCTGTGGATGTGCGCCGCTGTGGGACGCCTGGCGGTAGGCCGCTGCATAGCCGTGCAGCAGCGGAAGGTCAGGCGCTTGCACCGGCGTCGGCGCGCGCGGTGGCGGTGGCAAGTCCTCGCGCCAAGCGTTCCAGCGCCAGCGCAGGAACGCGCCAAAGCCCTGAGAGACGCTGTCCACGTACAGGTTGTGGAAACCTTTATCGTCATGGTGGGGTGCAGCGGCCTGCTCGGGCGGGTTCTGCGCGCAGGCCTGCAAGCCAAGCACCGCCACCAGCCCCGCTACAGCGCACCGCAACCAGGCTGCTTTCACCGCTGAGCCGCCCTCACACTTTCACCGCTGCCAGCCGGCGCAGCAGCTGCTGCACCAGGTCAGTCCGCATGGTGCGGTAGAGCAGGGCTTCTTCGGCCTCCTTGGCCAGGGCAATGGTTTCGTTGTAGCTGATCTCGCGCTGCTGAAGAATCTCCGTGGGCGCAATGAGCTCGCGCCCCTGCTGGTTGCGCAGCCGGAAGCGGACGCGCAAGCGCAGCTCCAGTTCGCGCACACCGCCCGAGGCGTTGAGGCCCACCACCGAGCGCTCTTGCCGCTCGGACAACAGATCCAACACGGCGTCGGCCTGCGGCAGATCCGCCGGGCGCTCGAGCACCATCAGCGTGCCGCCCACGGCCTTCAGCGTTTGGCGCAGCTCGCTGGCCAGCTGAGAGCCGGCGGGTGCGGCGATGTAGAGCGAGCCGAACGCGAACTCTGGCACGCCGCGCAGGCGAAAGCCGCAGGCACCCAGTAGCAGAAGCGGCGCGGCAGCAAGAAAACGTCGTTTATGCATAGCGTTCAGACCACCACGTTGACCAGCCGACCCGGCACCACGATAACGCGCTTGACCGCGCCACTACCCGAATGCGCCGCAAACGCCTCGCTCGCCAGCGCCGTGCGCTCGATCTCGTCTTTGTCGGCCTTGGCGGGCACTCGAATGGAGCCGCGCAGCTTGCCGTTGACCTGCAGCATGAGCTCGACTTCGTCCTGCTCCAGCGCTTGGGGGTCGACCTGCGGCCAGGGGGCGTCCAGCAAGTCGCCCAGCACTGCCGCATAGCCCAGCGTGGCCCACAGCGCGTGGGCAATGTGCGGCGTTGCCGGATAGAGGCAGCGCAGCAGAATGCCGAAGCCTTCCACCAGCGCGATCTGGTCGTCGGCCGACTGCGTGCTCTTGAAGTCCTCCAGCGCATTGATCGTCTTCATGGCGCCCGAGACCACGGTGTTGTACTGCATGCGCTGGTAGTCGTAATCCACCTGTTTGAGCACGCTGTGGATCTCGCGGCGCAGCGCCTTGGCTCCAGGGCCAAATTCAACATCTTTTAGGCCTTTAGCGCTTACTGCTATTGCGTTAGCAGCTTCCATATTCATAGCAGACAGCTTCATGCCGAAGTTCCACACGCGGCGCAGGAACCGATAGCTGCCCTCGACCGCCGCGTCGTTCCACTCGAGCGTGGCCTCGGGCGGTGCGGTGAACATGGTGTAGAGGCGGGCAGTGTCGGCGCCGTACTTCTCAATGAGGTCCTGCGGGTCCACGCCGTTACGCTCGCTCTTGCCCATCTTGCCGATACCGCCATATTCCAATGCAGTGCCAACCGGGTAGGCACCATCGGCCAGCGCGAGCGTGCCGCCGACGATGTGTCCCTGCGCATCAAGTACGGGCGTCACGCTCTCGGGCGGAAAATAGTTCTTGCCGCCTTGCTCGCCAAGATTGAAGTAAATGTGGTTGAGCACCATGCCCTGCGTGAGCAGCTTGGTGAACGGTTCGTCT
>JBBSRE010000041.1:0-13009 GCA_038243365.1 Burkholderiales bacterium
ACCGGCGGCAGCACCAGCTTCCAGGACAGGCCGGCAAAGAAAATCACCGACAACCCCGCCGCCAGCACCAGCAGTGAGGTGCCCAGATCAGGCTGCTTCATGATCAGCCCCACCGGCACCGCCAGCAGCAGCCCGGCCATCACAAAATCCAGCGGTCGCAGCTGGCCCTCACGCTTCTGAAACCACCAGGCCAGCATCAACGGCATACCAATCTTGAGCAGTTCGCTGGGTTGAATCACCACCCCCAAATCGATCCAGCGCTGGGCGCCTTTCTTGGTCAACCCGACAGTCGCCACAGCAATCAGCAGCACGACACCGGCGACATACACCGGCGGGGCCAGCGTCATCAGGCGCTGCGGCGGAATCTGCGCCACGACGAACAGCAGCGCCAGCGCGATCAGCATATTGCGACCATGGTCGGCAAAGCGCGTGCCATGGTCGTAGCCGGACGAATACATCGCCAACAAACCCGCGCTCGCCAGCCCCAGCACCAACAGCAGCAGCCAGCCATCGAACCCGCGAAACAGCGGCAGGATGCGCTGAAGCAAGGTCGGTTGGTCGATGGCAGTTTCCATGGGGCGTGATTATCCGTGACTGGCCGCGCGGCTGCTTCCGGGGTTTTTGCGCGCCGACAATCATCGTATGACGACCAACCCCACCACCCACCTGCTGTACCTGCACGGCTTTCGCTCGTCGCCCCAGTCCGCCAAGGCGCAAACCATCGCGTCCTATGTGGAGCGAATGCACCCCTCGGTGACGCTCTGGTGCCCGCAGCTGCCGCCCTCGCCGCAACAGGCGTCGCAGCTGCTTCAACGGGGCACTGAACACTGGCCTGCGGATTCAATGGCGGTGATGGGCAGCTCCCTGGGTGGTTACTACGCCGCCTGGTTCGCCCGGCTGTACGCGTGTCCGAGCGTGCTGCTCAACCCGGCAGTGGCGCCAGCGCGCGATCTGGCGAAGTACATCGGCGATCAGACCCAGTGGCACGCCCCAAACGAGCATTTCTACTTCGCGCCGGAGTTCGTGGACGAACTGGGCGAGCTCGACGTCAGCGGCAAAGCCTCACTTGCGCCTCAAATGGCCATCATCGCCAAGGGAGACGAGGTGCTGGACTGGCGTGAAATGGCGGCGCGCTACGCGAACGCCGAGGTCATGTTGCTCGAAGGCGGCGACCATGCGCTCAGCGACTTCGCGCAGCACTTGCCGACCATCGCGCGCTTCCTTCAGCTGGCGTCAACCTGACGCAGCCCCCATTTCCAGCCTCAACAGCCAAGCCTGAGCATTCCTGTCAAAGCCCACAAGCCATGCGAAAGGCGCTGAATCGAATGAAAATTGCCCTGTTCTCCGACTTGCACCTCTCCGTCCAGCCCATGGAGGTTCCAGCCACCGACGCCGATGTCGTCATCGTCGCCGGCGACGTGCAACGGCCCGCGCAAGGCGTGGCTTGGGCGCGGCAGTTCACGCAGCCCACGCTGTACGTGGCCGGCAACCACGAGTTCTACGGATCCGATCTGGTGAGCACGATGGCGGCGCTGCGGCTCGAGGCTGAAGGTACCCAGGTGCGCGTGCTGGAGCAAGACGAATGGCGGCATGGCGGCGTGCGCTTTCTGGGATGCACCCTTTGGTCCGACTACCGGCTCTACGACTCGTCCGAGCAGCGGGACGAGGGCTTGCAAAAGGCACAAGCATTCGTGCGCGATTTCAGTCGCATCGGCCTGTGCCCCGATTTCCCGGACCGGTTTACGCCCGCGGCCTCACAACTGCTGTTTGACCGATCGGTTGCCTGGCTCGATGCGCGCTTTGCCGAGCCGTTTGAAGGTGCCACGGTCGTGGTGACCCACTTTGCCCCGACGCGCAGCAGCATCGCAGTGCAGTTCGCCGGGTCGCCGCTGAATGCTTGTTTTGTGTCGGACCTGGAGGCGCACATCCTGCGCTGGCAGCCCGCGCTCTGGTTGCACGGCCACGTGCACCATAGTTGCGACTACCGGGTAGGCGCCACGCGCGTCGTGGCCAATCCGCGCGGCTATGCGCCCAAAGGCGAGCTGGAAAACGCTCATTTCTCGCCCGGCCTGCTGATCACGCTCTAGCGCCGGCCGGCTACTGCGGCCATGGGACAATTCGGCCAATGCACGCACTTTTTGAAGATTCCGGCAAATTTCTGGCCGGCCGCATCCTGTCTGAAGCCGAGAGTTCTGCCCAGATCGAGCTCGACTCGGGCAAACGCGTCAAGGCTAAGGCGGCCAACATCCTGCTCAAGTTCGACAAGCCGGCGCCGGCCGAGCTGATCGCCCAGGGCCAGGCGCTGGCCGAAACCATAGACCTGCCACTGGCCTGGGAGTTCGCTCCCGAAGGCGAATTCGGCTTTGCCGATTTGGCGCGGGATTACTTCTCGGAAAACGCCACGCTGGTTGAGCAGGCCGCGGCGCTTTTCCGCCTGTACGAATCGCCTCACTACTTCCGCCGTGCCGGCAAAGGTCGCTTCAAGAAAGCGCCGGCCGATATCCTGCAGCAGGCGCTCGCAGCCATCGAGAAGAAAAAGGCCGTGCTGGCGCAGATCACCGAATGGGCCGGGGAACTGGCGGCCGGCGTGTGCCCCGAGCCGATTCGCCAGGAGCTCTACAGGATCCTGTTCCGCCCCGACAAGAACGCCCCTGAATACAAGGCCGTGGTCGAGGCCAGCCGCGCAACGCACACCGCGCCACTGGAACTGCTGCAAAAAGCCGGTGCCATCGATTCAAGCTACCAGTTCCACTGGAAGCGCTTTTTGCTCGACAACTTTCCCAAGGGCACCGGGTTTCCGTCCGTCGACGCACCCCAGCCGCCGGCCGATCTGCCGCTGGCCGACGTGCAGGCGTTCTCCATTGATGACTCGCAGACCACCGAGATCGACGACGCGTTGTCCGTCACCGGTCTGGGCACTGGCACGGTCACGCTGGGCATTCACATAGCGGCGCCAGGCTTGGCGATTGAGCCCGGCAGCGCGCTGGACCAGCTCGGTCGCCAGCGCCTCTCCACCGTCTACATGCCTGGCTATAAGGTCACCATGCTGCCCGACAGCGTGGTGCAGATCTACACGCTGGACGAAGGTCGCGCCAACCCTGCCGTATCGCTGTACTGCACGATCGACGAGGCCACGCTGGAGATCACCGCCACCGAGACGCGCCTGGACCGCGTTCCTGTCGTGGCCAACCTGCGGCACGACCAACTGGACCACATCGTCACCGAAGATTGGTTGGCCGACGCAAATATTCGGATAGAAAACACGCCTCAGCGCTTGTCAGAACTACGCTCACAGCTCTCATTTTTGCACCGATTGGCCAAAATTCTGAAGGCCGGGCGCGAAGTGGTGCGCGGCAAGCCCGAAAACTTCAACCGGCCGGATTACAACTTCAAACTGAGCGCCGCACGGCCGCCCGAAGGCGCGAAAACCCCATTGGGGGGCAGCGCAGCCAACGCAGTGGCAAGCGTGGGGGCCCAAAGTCATGTCGGCGGCAACGCCGGGAACGGCGAGCCCGATGGCAGCGAAACCGTGCACATCACCACCCGCCAGCGCGGCGCGCCGCTCGACCTGATCGTGGCCGAGGCCGCCATCGTCGCCAACAGCACCTGGGGCGGCTTACTCGCCAGTTTTGGCGTGCCCGGTATCTACCGCAGTCAGGCCAGCATGGCGCCGGGCGTGAAAGTTCGCATGGGCACCAAGGCGTTGCCGCATGCCGGCATGGGCGTGAAAAGCTACACCTGGGCCACGTCGCCGCTGCGACGCTATGTGGACCTGGTGAACCAGTGGCAGATCATTGCCTGCGTGCGCAATGGCGCCACCGCCGCGCTGGTCGCGCCGTTCAAGCCCAAGGACGCCGAGTTGTTCTCCATCATCAGCAGCTTTGACGCCGCCTACAGCGCCTACAACGGCTACCAAGGCGGCATGGAGCGCTTTTGGACGCTCAAGTACCTGGAGCAAAACGGCATCACCGAGCTGGACGCCACCGTCTTCAAGGAAGGCCCGGGCGGGAGTTTTCTGGTGCGCGCCGACACGCTGCCGCTGGTCTTCCCCGTGCTGGGTGCGCAAAACCTGCCCCGCGGCGCGCGTTTGCGCGTCAAGCTCGGCGAGGTGGACGAGATCACGCTGGATCTGCATGGCACCGTGCTGGCGCGTCTGGACGATCCCCAGGACGAGAGCGACGATGGCCCCACCTACGATGAAAGCAACGACAGCGGTGATGACGACGACAGCGCGGTGTCTGGCCCGCTCGCCATCGCTGTGGACATGAGCGATTCGGACGCTGAGGCACCTTCGTCTGCGCCGGCGCCGCCGCCAGCACCGGTCAACGAGGCGATCTGAGCCCGAGGTTTTGTGACACCGCCCACCATGTTTCGCTCGCTCAGCACCTTGCAGATCACGCTCGCGGTGTCGGTGCTGCTGCACGCGGTACTGTTCTCGGTGCGCTTTGTGGCGCCCGAGCAGTTTGACCGCGTGTTTCAGGACACGCCGCTGGAGGTGATCCTGGTGAACGCCCGCAGCAAGGAGCCCCCGCCCGAAAAAGCCCAGGCTATTGCGCAGCACACCTTGGCGGGGGGCGGCGAAGCGAGCAAGGGCCGCGCTACCAGCCCGCTGCCCTATTCGGCGCTCACCCGGGTAGGGGACGATTTCGAGGATGCGCAGAAAAAGGCCGACGCCCTGCTGGAGCAGCAGACCCAGCTGCTGGCGCAACTGCGCAAACGCGTTGCGGCCCTGCCCCCTCCCGACCCGCGAAAACCCGCCCAGACCGACGGCGAACGGGCGCAAGAAGAAAAGCGCCAGCAACTGGTAAAGCTGCTGGCCGAGATTGAGAAGCGCATCAACGAAGAAAACGCGCGGCCCAAGAAGCGCTACATCAGCCCTTCGACCCGTGAAGAGGCCTATGCCGTTTACTACGACGCCATGCGCCGCAAGGTGGAAGAAAAAGGCACCGTGAATTTCCCCGAGAAAGCCGGCACCAAGATTTACGGCGAACTCACCATGATCGTCACCGTCAACCACGACGGCCGCGTGCTGGAGACGGAAGTGGTGCAAGGATCGGGCAACCCGCTGCTCGATTTGCGCGCTCAGGCCATTGCGCGCGCCGCAGGCCCGTTCGGGCAGTTCACACCTGCGATGCGCGCCAAGGCAGATCAGATCGCCGTGGTTTCACGCTTCAAGTTCACGCGCGACCAGATGCTCCGAACCGAGGTTCGGTAGCTCAAGTGAGTCGCCTTTGGCGCCTTCCCCCAAGGGGGACGCCCCCCGGTGGCCGGGCAAAGCCCGTTCCACGGTGGCGCTGGTTTGAAATGAGATGAGCGTTCGCTGCGCCAGCAAGACAACATTGACCTATGAGTGCATCCACCACATCCGTTGATCTCTACTGCGTGCTCGGCAACCCGATCGCGCACAGCCGCTCGCCCTGGATTCACACCCGTTTTGCCGAACTGACCGGCGAGCGCATGCGCTATGAAGCGCGCCTGGTGCCGGTCGATGGCTTCGCCGACGCGCTGGCGCGGCTGGTGCGCGAGGGGGTGCGTGGCTGCAACGTGACGGTGCCCTTCAAGCTCGACGCTGCAATGGCCGCCACGCAGCGCAGCGACCGTGTCAGTCTGGCCGGCGCAGCCAATACGCTGAGCCTGGACGCGGGCGAAGTACACGCTGACAACACCGACGGGCTCGGCCTGGTGGCGGACATTACGCACGGCGCGGGCTTTAACATGAACGGGCGCGACGTGCTGCTGATGGGCGCTGGTGGCGCCGCAGCCGGTGCGCTGGGGCCGCTGCTGGGTGCACGGCCGCGCCGCATCGTGGTGGCGAACCGCACGTTGGCCAAAGCCGAAGCGCTGGTGCAATCCCACGCCGATCTGGCGATGCTACAAAATACAGAGCTGCTTGCGCAATCTACGCAAGCGTTAGAGCATGATTTTGATCTGATAATCAACGCCACGGCCAGCAGTCTCGCCGGCGGCGGCGTACCTGTGCCGGCGCGTGTGCTGCGGCGCGCAAGCCTGGCCTACGACATGATGTACGGCCCCGCCGCGCAGGGCTTTCTCGACTGGGCCACAGCTGCTGGCGCGCAGGCCCGTGATGGGCTGGGCATGCTGGTAGAGCAAGCTGCTGAGGCGTTTTGGGTGTGGCGTGGCGTGCGACCGCCCGCAGCGCAGGTGCTGGCTGAAATGCGCGCAGCTGGCTCTGCTGGCTCCAGCTGCGCTGCGTCAGCGTCGCGGTCGACACAATGAGATATCGCGTGCGGCTGCCCCCTTTTTTGTTGAGGCTTGAATCGTGAAACCCGTGCTGCGCTGGATCGCCCTGTTGGCAATGGCCTTCATCGCGCTACAGCTCTTCTTTGTGCTGCGCATCGCCGCCATGGTCGTGGTCGATCCGCAATCGACCACTTTCCAGCGCAGTGACATTTGGAGCCAAGTGCGCGGCGGGGAACTGCACTGGCGCCAGCAGTGGCTGCCGTATTCCGACATTTCGGACACGCTCAAGCGCGCAGTGATTGCATCGGAAGACGACAGCTTCGTGACACACGATGGCGTGGACTGGAACGCCATCGAAAAAGCCTGGGAGCGCAATAACCGCGCTGAGGCGCAAGCAGCCAAGGCCAGCGCAAAGCCCAATGCCAAGCCCCCGCGCACGCCCAAGATTCGCGGCGGCTCCACCATTACCCAGCAACTGGCCAAGAATCTGCTGCTCTCCGGCGAGCGCACCTTGCTGCGCAAAGGCCAGGAATTTGTGCTGACGCTGCTGCTGGAGCAATTGCTGACCAAACAGCGCATCCTGGAGATCTACCTCAACAGCGTGGAATGGGGCGATGGCGTGTTTGGCGCCGAGGCGGCGGCGCAGCGCTACTACAAGAAAAGCGCGAGCCGCCTGAGCGCGCAGGAAGCAGCGCGCCTGGCAGTGATGCTGCCGGCGCCCAAACGCTTCGAAAAGAACCCTGGTTCGGCCTATATCTCAGGCCGCACGCGGACCATCATGGCGCGCATGGGGTCGGCAGAGTTGCCTTAACAGGCAGCTTCCATCGCTGCTTGGCTCGCTATCTCGCTCACTGCCTTGCTCACTGCTTGGGTGTTAGCGCAGCGCAGCCACTACCGTCACTTCAAACAGCAAGCTCGGCGTTGCGAGCTGGGCCTGCACCGTAGTGCGGGCGGGCGCCGCGCCTTCGGGCACCCAGGCGTCCCACACGGCATTCATCGCGGCGAAGTCGTCCATGGACTTGATATGCAGCAACGCCGACAAAACCCGGGACTTGTCGGTGCCTGCTTCGGCGAGCAGCACGTCTACCCGCCGCAAAGCTTCGGCTGTTTGACCGGCAATGTCAGCAAAGTCCGATCCGCCGGAGGTCTGGCCGCACAGATAAACAAGGTCACCGTGCTTCACCAGCTTGCTCATGCGCGGGGTGGTGTGTTTGCGATCGATTGAGGTCATCAAAATATCTCCTAAAAAATGTTGGGTTCAGAGCAGCTGCTGCCGTTGTCGGCCCAAGCCTTCAATTTCCATCTCCACTACATCGCCTGCCTTCAGCCAGGGAAAGCGCCCCGACATGGCCACCCCTTCGGGTGTGCCAGTGAGGATCAGATCGCCCGGCTCCAGAACCAGGTATTGGGAGAGGTCGTGCACGATCTGGTCGACATTGAAAATCATGTCGCGCGTAGAGGAGTCCTGACGCGGCTCGCCGTTGACCCAGGAGCGGATGCGCAGCTTGTCTGGCGAGATTTCATCGGGCGTCACCAGCACTGGCCCAAGCGGACAAAAGCCTGGCGCCGACTTGCCTTTTCCCCATTGCGCTGCGCTGCGTTCCAGCTGAAACTCGCGCTCGGAAAAATCGTTGGCCACGCAATAGCCGGCAATGTGCGCGCGCGCTGCATCGGTCGAGGGCAGATAGCTGGCGCGCTGGCCGATCACCACGGCCAGCTCCACCTCCCAGTCCATGCGGGTGGCGCCGGGCGGCACCGCCACCGCGTCATTCGGGCCCACCACGGTATTGGGGTGCTTGAAAAACAGCACCGGCTGCGAGGGCGGCGCCATGCCTGATTCGGCTGCGTGCGCCGCGTAGTTCAGGCCTATGCACAGTACCGCCTGCGGGCGCGCCACCGGCGCCCCGACGCGCATGCGCTCGGCGTTTTGCAAGCGCGGCAACGTGCCTTCTTCAATCGCTTCAGCCACGCGCTGCGGCCCGGCGCTCGCCCAGAATGCGCCGTCAATGTCGCGCGTGAGCGGGCGCAGATCCAGCGTGTCGGCACCCACACGCACTGCGGGCACTTCGGCACCCAGCTCCCCCAGTCGCAAAAATTGCATCGCTTGTCCTTGCCTGTTCAGGTTTTGGTCGCTTCGTCTGCGGTGCGCTGGAACACGTGCTTCATCACGAATTCCGGCGTCACGGCCTCACCCGACATCACCATCGCGATCAGCTCGCCGCCCAGTACTTGCGGGGAAATGATCACGTCCGGTTGCGCCAGCTTCACGCGGCTCAGATTGGCGGCGTCGTTCACGGCGGCTACGGTGCGCGCTTTGCCGCCCATTTCCTTGACCGCCAGGATGACAAAGGCGTTTTCCGAGTCGTCCACCATCATCGCGAGTACCGCCTGCGCGTCCTGCGCGCCGGCTTCCTTCAGCACCGCGTTGCTGCTGGGGTCGCCCACCACCAGGTCGATGTCGGTTTCGGTGGAATCCGCGTTCTCTGGCAAAGAGCGCACCACTCGGGTCACCGGGTGGCCCCGACGCGCCAGTTCCCGCGCGGTGTTGATGGCCAGCGAGCCGGCTCCGATGACGACAAAATGATTTTCCCGCTTCATGCGCGACCCCTTGCGATTGACGATTTTGAGCAGGCTGTTGCTGACCATGGGCGCGATGACGGCCGTCAGCGATGTGGCGAACACAGCCACGCCCAGCAGGATGATGGAGATGGTGAAAAGCTTGGCCTGCGACGTCTGCGGCGTGATGTCGCCGTAGCCCACGGTGCTCATGGTGACGATCGCGTAATACGTGGCAGTGACCAGATCAGTGATCGCCGGTTTGAAGTCACCGCCCAGGTAGTAGGCGCCAAAGGTGGCGTAGAGCATCAGCATGACCACCGAAGTCACCGCAAACAAGGTGCTGGCCGCCACGCTGCTGCGGTCGAACTGGCGCCAGGCAATGCCCAGCCCGACCACCATCAGCACAAAGTAGCCCAGCAGAAATGTCGACTGGCCGTGGGCAAACAGCAGACTGGCGCCGCCGGTGATGGCCAGCAGTGTGGCCATGGTCCAGGCCAGGCGTGAACGCATCAACAGGCCAAACGCCATGATGAGCATGCCCCCGCCAATCAGCAGCGGCGGCAGCAGGCTCGCCGGCAGATTGAACTCGCCGTGAGCCAGGGCCTCGGCGTACTTTTGCCAGCGTCCGGCGAAATCCAGACGCAAAAGGAAATAGCCGCCCAGCACCATGGCAATGGCCAAAGGCACATGGGGGAACCAGTAGTCGCCGCGCACAGCAGCAAACAGGCGACGCGCGCCGGAACGCAGTCGGTTGAGGGGAGAGATTTTCAAAAGACAGCAATTCAGCGACGAAGCGGAACCGAATGGAATGAAATTAAAGTGAAAAGTACTGGGCACTGGATGGTACCAGCGGCTGTTTTGCACGCACCAGCAACGGCAATTTTTCGGATTTGCATGCTTGCGTAACTACAGTGGTCATCACTGGTAACCATCTCAACAATAGCAATAGCAATAGCAATAGCAATAGCAATAGCAATAGCAATATCAGTACCGATAGAGGTGGCCCGGCATTCAATGGGGCTGTCGTCAGGGGTCAGGGGTAGGTGCCACTAGACCAAGTCATAAAAAGGCGTGAAGCCGCCCCTGACCTTGCGTGTCGGTGCCCACGGTGATGCTTGGTCTGGTGTGGCTACCACTTAACCATTGACAGTGATTTGCGGTGTGAGGTCGACCAGGTAGGCGGACACGCCGTTGGCAGTTGGTCGGGCGTATCGGGCTACCATCTTCGGTTGGCTTGAGTTTGGGTTTGGGCTTAGCAATCAAGCGATGACACAGGCGCCATCCAATCGGAGCTTCATGGGGTTGAGGGCAGCGATCCGTCGACTCGTGACACATCGAGGCAGTCGAGGCAGTCGAGGCAGTCGAGGCAGTCGAGGCAGTCGAGGCAGGCCAGTGTGGGCTACATCCAACACGACGAAGTCCATTGAATGGGGGCTGCCCAGCGTTCCGTCGCCATAGGTGCGCTCCCGCTGCAGCGCTGGAGGTCAGAGCGAGATGGGTTTTTTCAGCTTATCGAGCGACCCAATTGCGGTTCGCTATGCAAGGCTTTCGCAGCGGTTCTTTGTGCCGCGCTTCATTTGAATGACTTGCTCCGCCCGACGCCCATAAGCGCCAACATTGCCAGCGACCCGGACATGAGGATTAACCCCCACGCGCCCAGCGTCGGGATGGCGGCGGGGGTGGCGGCTGCGACTGGTGTATTCCATATTTGGAATACCAGGTCATTCCCTGCAGCCAGGCTCGCGTAATTAGTTACAAGTGTCCCATTAGCGTAGGCATCACCGGCGGAGCCACCCATAGTCGAGGGTCCCGAAAAGACGAATGTGTATTCGCTTCCAATTACAACAGGGAAGGGAGTGGTTAAGACCACGTCCCGCAGAACTCCAGCGGATGACGCGGTCAAATTAACCCCAGTTTGGGTATAGGCCGGTGTACCCACGGAATTCACTGTGCCACTACCCACACTACCGTTGTAGAGGTATAGCGTACCGCTGTAATCAGCGCCGGGGCGAACGCTAATCTTGGTAATTTGCGTCGTAACGGGGGCAGTAAAACTTTGACCATTGACAGAGTTAATATTGAAGAAATCTGTGGGTTGCGAAATCAACTGTGCAAACGTTGGCAGCGACAGAAGCGAAAATAGTAGCGTTGCAAAGATTTTTGTTTTCAAAAGGTACCTATTTCTATTTTAAATAAATGAAAATGCGCGGCGCGGGTGCTAACAGCTGGTTCAACTGCCGCCTGGTTCGACCGGCAACTACTCACCCGCAGATGTGCACGGCCTGTGATCTAAGACGCACATCCATTGCGCGCACGCTGGGGTTCTCTCCGGAAAGTATATGGGCGCCGTTCGTGCGGGGCGTCGGGCCCATGGCGCATATCTGGCCTTTAGCCTGCAAGACGTATCAATTTCAACTGCACCCCGAATTCAGCGTTGCGCGCAACTGAAGTCTAAAACCGTTTTTGCTCTCGCACGGACATCGAAACGCCAAATCCATTCATTTCTCTTTGGTGGATGCCGCATTCCGGAGGGTTGCCAACATCCTTGCGGCTATCCGTTGTTGGTGGCCAAAGCCGTTACGAATATAGAAGAACTACGGCAGCGCTGGGCAATTCAATGGCACAAGCCGTCAACCAGAAGTGCGAGCAGCGCCTGATGAAAAAGATGGGACTGCGTGCTTTGATCAGGGGAAGAAGCGCTCGCCGGTTGAACTGGCCAAGGACGCCCGACACCAAAGCGATGGAGGAGCGCCTCATCGAGTGCGATGCCGAAGTGCAGAAGATCCACTTGCTCAAAATCAGTGCGGATTTTTACGGGGCGCTGCCAAGCGATATCGCGCTGCACAACCCTGAGCTGTCGCAGTCAGCGTTGAAGAGGACGACCTCGACGCAGGCCGCCAGGACTTGGCACGACTCTCACACGTGTTTGTGAGAAAGACGGCCTAGTGATCGTCCAAGCCGCGACAGGTGGGAAAGTACGGTGCTGAACCTGGAAATGAACGCAATCAGTCATTTAAGGTGCAACGGCGCCACCTATGATGCAGGCGCACCTCGCATCCAACACTCGCCTGCTGTGCGCCGAAACTTTGAAGAAATTAGCCTTAAGCGCTTACCGAATGCGCGTAAGTAGCTATTAAATGAGTAGCAAATGCGAATTTTGGGCATAGACCCTGGCCTGCAGACCACGGGCTTTGGTGTGCTGGACGTGGACGGCCAGCGGCTTACCTATGTGGGCAGCGGCACTATCCGCACCACCCACATGGCGCTGGGTGACTTGCCCGGGCGCTTGAAGGTGCTGTTCGACGGCATTGGCGAAGTGGTGGCGCGCTACCAACCCGACGTGGCCACGGTGGAAATCGTCTTCGTCAATGTGAATCCTCAGTCCACCCTGCTGCTAGGCCAAGCGCGTGGCGCGTGCCTCACAGCCTTGGTCGCGCGGGATTTGAAGGTGGCCGAATACACCGCCTTGCAGATGAAGAAAGCCGTCGTCGGCCACGGCCGTGCGGCCAAGGGCCAGGTGCAAGAAATGGTGCGGCGGCTGCTGGAGTTGCCCGGCCTGCCGGGCCCGGATGCCGCTGATGCGCTGGGCTTGGCCATCACGCATGCGCACGCTGGCGCTGCCATGGCGCGATTGGCCGAAGCCACCACCCTTAACCGCCGCCAGCACGCGATGTACAGGGGCGGTAGGAGCTACTGAGCACGCGCCACGGCTGCGGGTACCAAGAGCTGATTTGAAATTCCCAATTCGAATCTTGATGCGCTAACGTTGAGGCGCCGCAGTCACTCGCCGGTCAACACGAACCCATCGTTGGCTGCTGGCGACAACACAGGGCCGGCGTCGAACATGTCGATGGGCGCCAGCTGCAGCAACGCCGCCGCTTGCGGCACCGTCCCGGCCAGCCACAAGTCCACATCTTCCGCCGCGATCGGCACCACACTTCGCTTGTCCTGTGCATCTGAGGCCAGCTTTCGGTCGGGCTTGTGCATACGCCGCATCAAAGGATGCGCATCGGCATTCAGGGTCAACATGGTGTAGCTCTCATGCAACTCGCCCGTTTCGGGGTCGGTCCAGGTATTCCACAGGCCTGCCAGACCCCAGGGCGCACCATCGGCACGGCGAAAGCGCCACCACACGTTTTTGCCAGTTTCCCAGTTGGGTTCGTCGAAATCAGCCGCCGGAATGATGCAGCGTTGACCGCGCGCCCATGGCTGCCTGTAGCTGGCTTTGGCTGCCAGTTCCTCGCTGCGC
>JBBSRE010000042.1:0-12943 GCA_038243365.1 Burkholderiales bacterium
AAGCACATCTGCCCTTACGGACTGAAGGCCAAGTACCTGCTGGAGCACGAAGGCTACGAAGTCGAAGACCACTGGCTCACGACGCGGGAGGAAACCGATGCCTTTCAGCAAAAACACGGCGTCGACACCACACCCCAGACCTTCATCGACGGTAAACGCATTGGCGGCTACGACGACACACGTCGGTTCCTCGGTAAAAAAGTAGATGACCCGGACGCGGTGACCTACACGCCTGTAGTGGCCATCTTTGCGGTCGCAGCATTGATGGCGCTCGCAGCGCACTGGGCGCTCACGGGGGATTTTCTGGCAGGGCGTACGCTCGAATGGTTTATCGCTTTTTCCATGTGCTTGTTGGCAGTTCAAAAACTGCGCGACGTGGACAGCTTCGCCACCATGTTCCTAGGCTACGACCTGCTGGCGCAGCGCTGGGTGCCCTACGCCTACCTGTATCCGTTCGGCGAGCTGCTCGCGGGCGTGCTGATGGTTGCGCGTGCGCTCGACTGGATCTCCATTCCTGTCGCCCTGCTGATTGGCTCAGTGGGCGCGGTTTCGGTGTTTTATGCGGTCTACATCCAGAAGCGCGAACTCAAATGCGCCTGTGTGGGGGGCAGCTCGAATGTGCCGCTGGGGTTTGTGTCACTCACAGAGAATTTGATGATGGTGGCGATGGGAGGGTGGATGCTGGCACGGCACTTGTGAGCTAACAGGCTGCTTACCTCCGCTCGGTCTTCACCTGGCAAGACAAAAAAAAGCCCAAATGCGCGATGCATTTGGGCTTTGTTCTGGCGGAAACGGAGGGATTCGAACCCTCGATGAGGCTCTACACCCCATACTCCCTTAGCAGGGGAGCACCTTCGGCCACTCGGTCACGTTTCCAATCCCGCCATTATGCCCCAAGACACAGGGCGTTTTTGCTGCTTCAGGCGGCTGGTTGATCCAGGCCGAAGGCCGTGTGCAGGGCTCGCACGGCCAATTCCAGGTACTTTTCGTCGATGACGACGGAGGTCTTGATTTCAGACGTGGAGATCATCTGGATGTTGATGCCTTCCTCGCTCAACACACGGAACATCTTGCTGGCCACGCCCACATGGCTGCGCATGCCGATGCCGACGATGCTGACCTTGCAGATATTGGGGTCCCCCACGATTTCCTTGGCACCTAGCTTGGGGCCGATGTCTTCTTGCAGCAGCTCCATGGTGCGTGCGAAATCGATTTGCCCGACGGTGAAGCTGAAGTCGGCTACGCCGTCCTTGCTGATGTTCTGAATGATGACGTCGACTTCGATGTTCGCATCGGCGACCGGGCCGAGGATGCTGTGCGCGATGCCCGGGGTGTCGGGTACGCCGAGCACCGACACCTTGGCTTCACCGCGGTTGAACGCAATGCCCGATACGACTGCCTGTTCCATTTTTTCGTCTTCCTCAAAAGTGATCAATGTGCCCGACCGCGCCTCTTCGGCCAGGTCGATGTCCCAGGGCGTGAAGCTCGACAGCACCCGCATGGGGACCTTGTATTTGCCAGCAAATTCAACGGAACGGATCTGTAGCACCTTGCTGCCCAGGCTGGCCATCTCCAACATCTCTTCGAAGCTGACGGTTTGCAGGCGCCGGGCGGCTGGCACCACGCGTGGATCGGTGGTGTAGACGCCGTCGACATCTGTAAAGATCAGACACTCGGCTGCCCCCATGGCGGCTGCTATGGCCACGGCTGAGGTGTCCGAGCCGCCGCGGCCGAGCGTGGTGATGTTGCCCAGCTCGTCAATGCCTTGAAAGCCGGTGACGATGACCACTCGGCCAGCGTCAAGATCACCGCGCACGCGCTGGCTGTCGATCGATTCAATGCGCGCCTTGGTGTGGCTGCTGTCGGTGCGCACCGGAACTTGCCAACCCGCGTAGCTGACAGATGGCATGTTCTCGGACTGCAGCGCAATCGCCAGCAATGCCGACGAGGCTTGCTCACCGGTGGCAGCCAGCATGTCGAGCTCACGGTAGTAGCTTGCGTGGTGCTTGGCGGGCGCCAGCTCGGCGGCCAACGCCAGCAGGCGATTGGTCTCGCCACTCATGGCGCTGGGCACGACCACGACCTGGTAGCCGGCACGCGCCCACTTGGCAACGCGCCGCGCGACATTGCGAATGCGCTCGGGTGAGCCCATCGACGTGCCGCCGTATTTATGAACGATCAAGGACATGGAAATCAGTAGGACCAAGACCGGTGCTTGCGGCGCCTGTTGGGAGGCGTTTTGGGGCGCCGCCGGTCCTCGGTTTCAGGGAGCCAAAACCGCCGGATTGTACCAATCGAGATGAGCGTCGCTGCGCCGCACAAAGCCGTTGCCGACCCGCATTTCAATGCGGTGACCTCGCGTGGTGCAAGCGGCAATCTGACGTTGCAACTCATGCAGCTGAGCGGCGCTGGGGGAGCAGTGGTGGCTGTCACGCAGCCATTGGCGCAGCGCGTTGGCCTGGCGTGCGGTAGACAGCCGCTGCAATTCGATAAGAGCGGGCGGGCTTCCGGTTTGTGCCAGATCTGCCTCTGCGATTTCAGCCAGCAGTTGCTGCGCCTGCGCCGCGTGTGCGCTGGAGCGTGCGAAGGTATCGCGGAACGCAGGGAAGCTCGCCTCCAGGGCCGGCAGCAACTGCGCGCGAATGCGATTGCGTGTGAAGCGCTGATCGGCATTGCTGGGGTCTTCGACCCAGTGTTCGCCGCGTGCTTGCAACCAGGCTCGCAAATCTGCGCCCGCGACGTTCAGCAGCGGCCGGTGCCACTCAATACCTGCCCGCGTCCACTGCGCTGGCATCGCAGCCAGCCCTGGCAGACCGGCGCCACGAGAAAGCGCCAGCAACAGCGTTTCGACCTGGTCATCGGCATGCTGCGCCAACGCTATTGATTGCATAGCTGCTTGCGCAATACCAGCAAGCGCTGCAGCCTCAAAAGCCTTGTATCTTGCGATGCGCGCAGCATCTTCCGGGCTCTGGCCTCGTGCCGCGCGGGCGTCCACACACTGCACCACCAACGGCACGGCCAGCCGCAGGCAAAGGGCGGCGCAGTGCATTTCAAAATGGTCAGCTGCAACCTGCAGGCCGTGGTGCACATGAATGGCGCTCACCTGCCCGGGGAAACGCTCTGCGCAGGCGATGAGCAGCGCCGTCGAATCTGCACCGCCACTCAAGCCGACAGCCAGCGGCAGTGCTGGTGCGAACCTGGCCATGGCCTGCTCCAGCGATTGGGTCATGACAAATGCGAATGGCTCGCGGGATGCTGCCGATACGGCGCAGATGACACGCCGAGCCCGCCTAGCGGCTCTCGGCCTTCGTGTCAGTGAACTTGCCGTAGCTCTGCAGCCGTTCGTAACGCCTGTCAACCAGTTCCTTCGCCTTCAGGTCGGCGACCTGGCGCAGCGCGTCGCCCAGCGCGCGCTTGAGAAAACCCATCATCTGGCGCGGATCGCGGTGCGCGCCACCCACGGGCTCGTTGACGATCTTGTCCACCAGTCCCAGCGCTTTAAGGCGATGCGCGGTGATACCGAGGGCCTCCGCCGCGGCCTCGGCCTTGTCACTGGTCTTCCAGAGAATGGAGGCGCAGCCCTCCGGGCTGATGACGGAATAAACCGAGTACTGCAGCATCAACAACTGATCGCATACGCTCAATGCCAGAGCGCCGCCCGAGCCGCCCTCGCCGATGATGGTGGTGATGATGGGCACTTCCAGTTGCGCCATCTCAAAGATGTTCCGGCCGATGGCTTCAGACTGGCTGCGCTCTTCGGCGTCGATACCGGGGTAGGCACCAGGCGTATCGACAAACGTGAACACCGGCAGGCCGAACTTCTCGGCCGTTTTCATGAGGCGCAGCGCCTTGCGGTAGCCCTCGGGCCGCGTCATGCCGAAGTTGCGAAGTGCGCGCTCTTTGGTATCGCGCCCTTTTTGCTGGCCCACCACCATGCAGGCGTGGCCATTGAAGCGTGCCAGGCCGCCCACGATGGATTTGTCGTCGGCAAAGTGGCGATCACCGTGCATCTCGACGAAATCGGTGAACAGGTCGCGCACATAGTCGAGCGTGTAGGGCCGCTCAGGATGCCGGGCAATCTTGGTGATCTGCCAGGGCGTCAAGTCGGAATAGATGTCTTTGGTGAGCTGCTGGCTTTTCTTGCTCAGCTGGTCGATCTCTTCGGAGATATCGACTGCGCTTTCGTTCTGCACGTAGCGCAACTCTTCGATCTTGGTTTCAAGCTCGGCAATCGGGCTCTCAAAGTCCAGGAATGTTTTTTTCGCCATGTTTGTTCCTTGCGCCGTCGGCGCATCGTGCGGGTTCGCCTGCGCGATGAGCGCTCAGTAGGCGACGGGCAGCGGGTCCAGCGAGCGCCAAATATACCAAGTGGCCACGCTGCACCAGGGCGCCCAAGCTTGCGCAACTTCGCGCGCATCGCTGCGGCTCACCGCTTCGCCCGAAAAGTAGTTGCGGCTGATGCCGTTGATCAGACCGACGTCGTCAAGCGGTAGCACGTTAGGTCGCATCAAATGAAAAATCAGGAACATCTCCGCCGTCCAGCGGCCGATGCCGCGGATCGCGATCAGCTCGGCAATGATGTCTTCATCGTCCATGGTCTGCCACGCATCGACGTGCAGCTTTCCGGCGTCGAAGTGCAGGGCCAGGTCCACCAAATACTCCACCTTGCGCGCCGAAAGGCCAGCCGCGCGCATGTCGTCGATCTTCAGGCGCAGCACCTCGGAGGGTGTGATGGCCGGGGCCAGCGCAGCGAAGCGGTCCCATACGGTCTGCGCCGCTTTTACCGAAATCTGCTGGCCGACGATGCTGCGAGCCAGCGTCACGAAGGCATCGCCGCGGGTCTGCAGCGTGCCCTCACCGAACTGGGGAATCAGCCGCTTCATCACGCGATCCTTTTTCATCAGGTGCGTGCGGGCTTGCGCCCAATAGTCGGGCACCGCCAAATCAGTCGTGGCGGCCACTGCGATTACCTTAGAAGCGCTCAAGGCTTGATCCCTCTGCGCTGCGGCTTGTGCTTATCTTGTTAGTTGTCAATTCGACGCTTCCCACGTGGTACCGGTCGGCGTGTCCTTGAGCACCACGCCACGCTCGAGCAGGGCGCTGCGAAGCCGATCGGCCTCGGCAAAATTGCGCGCCAATTTGGCCGCTGCGCGCGCTGCCACCTGCATTTCGATATCGGCTTCGGCCAGTTGGCTACCGGCTTTCAAGAAGCGCTGCGGATCGCCCTGCAGCAAGCCCAGGCACGCGCCCAGTGCCTTCATCAGCCCTGCGGTTTGCGGTGATTGGCTGCGATTCACTTCGCCTGCCAGATCGAACAGCACCGCGACCGCCTCCGGTGTGCCGAAATCCTCATTCATGGCGGCGCGGAACCGTGCGGCATGCGGGTCGGCCCAATCAATGGTGGGCATGTCCGCCGGCGCCACCAGGCTGAGCGCGGTGTAGAGGCGCTTGAGCGCCTGGCGGGCATCGTCCAGGTGCGCGTCGCTGTAGTTGAGCGCGCTGCGGTAATGCGCGCGCACCATGAAGAAGCGCACGGTCTCGGCGTCGTATTCCTTCAGCACATCGCGGATCGTGAAGAAGTTACCGAGCGACTTGCTCATTTTCTCGTTGTCGACCCGAACAAAGCCGTTGTGCATCCAGAAACGCGCCAGCGGCTTGCCGTGGGCGCCTTCGCTCTGCGCAATCTCGTTCTCGTGGTGCGGAAACTGCAGGTCCGCGCCACCGCCGTGAATGTCAAAGGTCTCGCCGAGCATGGCGCAGCTCATGGCCGAGCACTCGATGTGCCAGCCCGGGCGGCCCGCGCCAAAGTCGCTGGCCCACTTCGCGTCATCGGGCTCGTCGGGCTTGGCGGCTTTCCAGAGCACAAAGTCGAGCGGGTCATGCTTGCCATCGTCGACCGCCACGCGCTCACCGGCGCGCAGCTCGTCGAGCGACTTGCCTGAGAGCTTGCCGTAGCCAGGAAACTTGCGCACCGCGTAGTTCACGTCGCCGTTGCCGGATCGGTAGGCCAGACCCTTGCCCTCCAGCGTGCCAATCAGCGAGAGCATCTGCGGCACGTATTCAGTAGCGCGCGGCTCCGCATCGGGCGGCTCTATGCCGAGCTTGGCGATGTCTTCGTGCATCGCAGCCACCATCTCGTCCGTCAACTGGCGGATGGTGATGCCGCGTTCCTGCGCGCGCCGGATGATTTTGTCGTCAATGTCGGTGATGTTGCGCACGTAAACCACGTGGTAGCCACTGGCGCGCAGCCAGCGCTGCGCCACGTCGAACGCCATCATCATCCGCGCATGGCCGATGTGACAGAGGTCGTAAATGGTCATGCCACAGACATACATGCGCACCTGCCCGGGCTCAAGCGGAGAAAACTCCTCCAGGGCACGCGAAAGCGTGTTGTAGATGCGCAGACTCATAGGGATGGAGGAACCAGAAAACCGAAAAGACGAGGGCAGACGGCGAGCAAAAACGCCATGGGAGCGTACGGCAGCGAGGCCGCAAGCCCAGCCGGACTGCATGCCTTGCCGCAGTCCCCTCCGCTACAATTCGACGCAGTATAAGCGCCAAGGCGCGGCCGCTGAACCCTTCACGGACACCCATGACACCCCTTCGCAGCACCCTCCTTCCGCTGGTTCGCATCGTGCGTTTCGTGGCTTTTTCGGCGCTTCTGGGCGCGGGTGCGGTTCATGCCGATGATTACTCCGATATCACCAGCCTGCTGAAGGCAGGCAAGCCGGCCGATGCGCTGATCAAGGCCGACGAACGGCTTGCTACGGCACCGCGCGATCCGCAGTTGCGCTTTTTGCGTGGCGTGGCCCAGGCAGATGCCGGCAAGGCAAGCGATGCGATTGCCAGCTTCACGCAGCTGACCCAGGACTACCCGGAGCTGCCTGAGCCCTACAACAACCTGGCCGTGCTGTACGCTGGTCAAAATCAGCTCGACAAGGCGCGCACAGCGCTGGAAATGGCGATTCGCACCAACCCCAGCTATGCGACTGCGCACGAAAACCTGGGCGACATCTACGCCAAGCTGGCGGGCCAGGCCTACAACAAGGCGCTACAGCTGGACGCCAATAACGGCGCGGCGCTTAAGCCCAAGCTGGCCCTGATTCGGGATCTGTTCGCTTCTGGCGCAGGCACCAGTCGACCCGTGCAGACAGCCGCTGCCACTCCGGTGGCTGCACCCGCACCTGCACCCGCACCTGCACCCGCAAAACCATCTGCTCCGGCGCCGCAAAACCCTCCTGCGGCTCCCGCCCCTGCTCCCTCGCCTGCTCCTGCGCCTGCGCCGGTCGCTCCTTCGGCCCCTGCAGTCGCCGTGGCGCCTCCGGCAGCGGCCAAGGCGCCTGCCGCAGAGGCCGGAACCGGCAAGGAAGACAAAGCTTCCGGCGTCGTCAAAGCTGCGCAGCAGGACGTGGAGGCTGCAGTGTCCCGGTGGGCAGCCGCTTGGTCAGCCCGCGACATGAAGGAGTACCTGGGTGCTTACAGCGCCAAATTCGATCCGCCCGGCAAACAGAGCCGCGCCTCCTGGGAAAAAGAGCGTGAATCGCGCATCGTGCCGCGCTCGCGCATCCAGGTCACCGTCACTGACCTGTCAGTAGACGTCAAGGGCGACGAGGCCACGGCCAAGTTTCATCAGGCGTATGACGCTGATGCGCTCAGCGTCACCAGCCGCAAAACGCTGGACATGGTGCGTCAGCAGGGCCGCTGGCTGATCGTGCGCGAGACCACGGGCGGCTGATGCAGCCCTGGTTCTTCTGGCGGTGCGCACCGCGCGCCGTCCGCCGGCATTGAGCGCGCCTGCGACGCCACGCGCCTGCGACCGGCGGTTTCCAAGTAGCCACGCAGCAGCACGCGCACTTCGCCAGATCGCCTCGTGGGCGCTCGCCTTGGCGTGCACACTGACTGCTCTTTCACCAGCGGCAGCTGCCCCTCGCACCTCGGGAAAAGCGGCCACGCATGCTGCGCGCAGCTCCGAGACGCCACGCGCCGATCAGGCCGAAGTTCGCCTTCTGGAGATCTACCACCTCACCGCGCAAGGCCATGCTGGCAAGGCGCTAGAGAAAGCCCAGAACTTGGTGCGCGATTTCCCGCATTTCCAACTGGCACAGCTGGCTCTCGGCGATTTGCTGAGCGCGCGCGCCGCGCCCCTGGCCCGCTTTGGCGATGCCCCTGTCACCAGCGCCGCCCCCGCGCTGGCCGAGCTGCGAGAGGAATCACTGCAACGCGTGGCGGCTGAACGCTTCAGGCCGACGCCAGGCGCGATTCCTACTGCGTTCGTGGAGATTTCCCAGCGCTCGCGCCACGCCATCGCAGTCGACGCTTCGCGCTCACGCCTCTATTTGTTTGAGAATTCGTCCAAAGGCCTGCGGCTTGTGGCGGATTACTACGCCTCGGTCGGCAAGCTCGGCACTGAAAAACAGGTGGAAGGCGACCAGCGCACTCCGCTCGGCGTGTACTACATCACCAGTCGCCTCGATGAAAAGCAGCTCGCTGATCTGTATGGCGCTGGCGCCCTGCCGCTCAACTACCCGAACGCACTCGACCTGCGCCGCGGTAAAACCGGCAGCGGAATCTGGTTGCATGGAACGCCCAGCGGACAATTTTCGCGCGCGCCGCTGGCCACAGATGGCTGCGTGGCCATCGCCAACCCCGACCTCAAGCGCATTCTGTCCACCGTGGAGCCGCGCACAACGCCGGTGGTGATTGCCCGTCAACTGCAATGGGTGGCGCCCCAGGGCGTGCTGGTGGAACGCCAGGCTTTTGACCAGGTGCTTGACAACTGGCGAACTGCAAAATCGGCCGGCGACATGCAGCGCTTGCTGGGTTTTTATGCCTACGATTTCCAGGGTCTACGCGATCAGGGCATCGCGCAGTGGCAAACAGCGCTGCAAGCCGACATGCGGAACTTGCGCGGCCGCGAGCTGGTCATCAAGGATCGCTCGGTGCTGTCCTGGCGCGACAAGGGCGAGACCATGGTGGTAACGTTTGCCGAGGTACCCAAGGGTTCCCGCACTGGCGTTGTCAAGCGCCAGTACTGGCGTAAACAACGACAGCAGTGGCAGATATTCTTTGAAGGAGTAATCGGATGATTTCAAGAAGAAAAGTGGCGTTAGCGCTTAATGGCATTGCGCTAACAGCTATGCTTTCAGTAGCAACCCCGGCAGCAGCTGACGAGGCTCCCAAGGTCAAGTTGACGACATCCATGGGTGACATCGTGGTGCAGCTCAACCCCGACAAGGCGCCCAAGTCGGTCGAAAATTTTCTGCAGTACGTGCGTGAAAAGCACTATGACGGCACCGTTTTTCACCGGGTTATTGACGGCTTCATGATCCAGGGCGGCGGCTTCACGCCCGAGATGCAGCAAAAGAAAGTACGCGCCCCGATCCCGCTGGAGGCCAGCAACGGCCTCAAGAACGACAAGTACACCTTGGCCATGGCCCGCACCAGCGACCCCAATTCCGCCACGGCGCAGTTCTTCATCAACGTGAAGGACAACGCCATGCTCAACGCCCCTCAGCCCGACGGCCACGGCTATGCCGTGTTTGGCAAAGTGGTGGAAGGCAACGAGGTGGTCGACAAGATCAAGGCTGTCGCCACTTCCAACAAGGGACCTATGCAGAACGTTCCCACGACGCCGGTGCTGATTCAATCTGCCACTATCGTCAAATAACACAGCCACTTCAAGGACAACCCTATGAGCAACCCCAAAGTCGAACTCCACATTGCCAACCACGGCGTCATCACCCTGGAACTGAACGAGGAGAAAGCGCCCAAGTCGGTGGCCAACTTCCTCTCCTACGTAAACAAGGGCCACTACGACAACACCGTGTTCCACCGCGTAATCCCCGGTTTCATGGTGCAAGGCGGCGGCTTTGAGCCGGGCATGAAGCAGAAGGGCACCGACGCCACCATCGAGAACGAGGCCGCCAACGGCCTCAAGAACGACAACTACACCGTGGCGATGGCGCGTACCAACGACCCGCACTCGGCCAGTTCGCAGTTCTTTATCAACATCTCCGACAACGGCTTCCTGAACCACACCGCGCCTTCCGGCCAGGGTTGGGGCTACGCCGTTTTCGGCAAAGTGGTGGGTGGCACCGACGTGGTCGACAAGATCAAAGCGGTCAAAACCGGCCGCAAGAGCGGCCATGACGACGTGCCACAAGAAGACGTAGTGATCGAAAAGGCAGTGGTAGTCTGAGTGCCCGCGCGCCCGCCTGTGGCGCGCAACCCACTTCTCGCTGAAGCACCGTGACGTCGACCGTGCCGCCCTTCCAGGAGCTCATCGCTCCCTTGCAATGGCGCACGGTCGAATTTTTGTCGGACCTTCACCTGCAAGCGTCCGAACCCGCCACGCTGGCCTGCTTCGAGCGTTACTTGGCGCACACCGATGCCGATGCGCTCTTCATTCTGGGCGACCTGTTCGAAGTCTGGGTGGGCGACGATGCCTGTGATGAACCGGGCAGCTATGAGTCCCAGGTCACGCACATGCTTGCTGCTGCAGCACGGCAGCGCCCAATGCATGTCATGCACGGAAACCGTGATTTTTTGCTAGGCCCGGCGTTTCTTGAGCGCACCGGCCTTATCGGTCTGAGCGATCCGACGCTGCTTGTTTTCGGCACACAGCGCATGGTTCTGAGCCACGGCGATCTCTTGTGCCTGGACGATGTCGACTACCAACGCTTCCGCCTTCAGGCCCGCAGTACCTCTTGGCAAGATGCCTTCCTGGCCCTGCCCTTGCCCGAGCGGCGAGCCCAGGCGCGCGCCATGCGGGAGCAGAGCGAGGCTCATGGCAGGGCCGCTCTGCAGCATTTCGATGTGGACGGCCGTGCTGCAGTGGCTTGGCTGAACAGCGCTGGCGCGCACACGCTGATTCATGGCCACACGCACCGACCAGCCGAGCACGCGATCGCGCCCGGTTTGCGCCGTGTGGTGCTGAGCGATTGGGACGCGGCCGCAACGCCGCCGCGCGGCGATGTGTTGCATCTGTCAGCCAAGGGCTTGGAACGGCGCAACATCGCCACCAGATAGTCAGCTCTCGTACATTTCTTATAGCTTCCCTGGTGTCGGCGCTGCCGGCTTGCAACATGCTTTTTCCCTGGAAGCGCCTCTGGCGCCAAGTGCGCTCCATCGTGGCCCCGGTTCCCGAAATTTCTGCAGCGCTGTGGCTGCAGACACTCTCCCGGCACCCATTTCTGGCAGCACTTTCGCTGCACGATCAAGCCAAGCTGCGAGCACTGGCCGCCCTGTTTCTGGACGGCAAACGCTTCCATGGCGCGCACGGGCTCGAAGTGACCGATGCGATGGCCATCGACATCGCCGCCCAAGCCTGCCTGCCGCTGCTGCATTGGGGCAAGCCGTCCAAAGCATTGGGTTGGTACGACGATTTCGTCACCATCGTGGTCCACGCCGGCGCCGCCGTAGCGCACCGCCAACGCATGGACGCTGCCGGCGTGGTGCACGCCACCACTGAAGTGTTGGCCGGCGAAGCCATGGAACGCGGCCCGGTGATGCTGAGCTGGGACCACGTAGCGGGAACCGGGGAGAGCGCAGCGCAGGGCAGTAACGTGGTGGTGCATGAGTTTGTGCACAAGCTGGATATGCAAAACGGCCATGCCAACGGCCACCCGCCACTGCCAAGGGGCCTGCTTGGCACACGCGGCCCGCGCGCGGCGCTTGCCGCATGGCAAGCCGCGTGGACGCCGGCAGATGCCGCTTTCTGCGAAGAGGTGGTCAAGGCTGAACGCTTCGGCACCGAGCGCCCCTGGCTGGATGCTTACGGCGCCACAGCACCCGCAGAATTTTTTGCCGTGGCGTGCGAAGCCTACTTTGTGAACCGGGAACGTTTCGCGCAAGAGTTTCCATCGCTCATGCCGCCGCTCGACGGGTTCTTCAAGCGCCCGGCTTGAAGCCGACCCTTGCGTGCAAAGTCAGGGCTTGGGCTTGGCCACCACTCCTGTGGCGACCAGGGCGCGCAGTGCCTTGAGCCGTGTTTTAAGGCGCCGCTCATTCACCAAGCCCACGCGCACCATGATTTTCTGGCCGCTCGACAAGGCCTGCAACTGCGGGTCGGCGAACTCATAGCGCAACCAAGGGCGCGCCGAGCTCCAGTCGCCTTTGACTTCCGTCAGCTGCACCTTCACTGGTTCGGCGGGTTCTGGCGCCTGCAGCAGGTGGTCGATGACGGTCACCAAGCGGTCATTGAAGTAGCGGCCGGGGTAGCCGAGTTCTTCGTAAGCCTGCTGGAACAAGGGGTACAGGCGGGCATACAGAGCCACCGCGCGCTGCAAATCGACAGCCTCTATCCATTGCACCCAGGTGCTGTAGCGGGCGGCGTTGTCGAGTGCGATGTGCTCGCCCTGCCCTTCGCCCTGAACCGTAAAGCGCCCTGGCGCAGGCTGCACTGGCCAGATGCCTGCCGGCGCTTGCGCACGCGCCAGGTTGTCCACCGTGGCCACTACCCGGCGCACGAGGCCGTCCATGTGCAGACAGCTTGCGACTTGGCCCGGGCCCAGCAGTTCGCCAAGTGCCTGCGCGACGTAGTCGTCGGCGCCTGTCAATGCTGGCAGCTCGGCATCAGGCGCGGCCAACGCATCCATGAGGTTCTGCGGGCCCGTCGCTGGTGCAGGGGCAACCACTTCGGCAGGTGCCGGGGCTGGCGCAGTATTCACCGCAGGTGTCACCGGTACTGGCGCGGCCCGCTGCTGCCACCACCACCATCCGCCAGCGGCGATCAGCGCAATCACCAGCACCACGGCGATCAGCCGCCCTTGCGAGCTTTCGGCGGGTGGATTCAGTGTGCTTCGTTCGTGTCCGGGCATGGCTTTTCCTTTCGCATAGCTTAGGGCACTGCTGAACCGGCACTCTCGCAAGGCGTGCCAGCGCAGTCAGAGATTCAGCATCGTGCCGGGATACGGGCCGATGGATACCCACCCTTTGGAAGAGC